>CAYOHO010000312.1:0-3328 GCA_964403755.1 uncultured Oscillospiraceae bacterium | reverse complement strand
ACCATCAACGACCAGGCCGGCAAGGCGCCGGTTGCCGTCGACCCGCGGATCATCACCCTGCTGCAGAGCGTCCAGCAATGGCGCGCCACGCTGACGCCGCTGGTCGATGTGACCCTTGGCCCGGTGATCTCGCTCTGGGCGGAATATCGCACCAAGGCGCTCGCCGACCCCGAGCAGGGCAGTCCGCCGCCGCAGGAGCGGCTGGCTTCGGCGCTGCTGCTCACCGGCGCCAGTGACGTGGTCATCGACAAGTCGGCCGGCACGGTGTTCCTGAAGCGGGCGGGCATGAAGCTCGATGTCGGCGCCGTCGCCAAGGGCTATGCCACCGAGCTGGTCGCCCAGCAGCTCACCAGCCAGGGCGTCAGCTCGATGATCATCAACGCCGGCGGCAGCAGTGTGCGCCTGATCGGCAAGCCCGACACCCAGCAGCGGAACACCTGGAACATCGCCATCCAGAACCCGGAGTTCCTCCTCCATTCACAGGATTATGACGGCGGCGAGCCGCCCCAGACCCTGACCGTGATCCATGCGACCGACACGTCGATTGTGACCAGCGGCGATTACCAGCGCTACTACCAGGTCGAGGACCAGGTCTACCACCACATCATCAGTCCCCAGACCGGGATGCCGGTGCATTATTACCGGGCCGTCACCGTCGTCGTGCGCGACAGCGGCATGGCTGACTTCCTGTCGACCGCGCTGTTCCTGCTGCCGCCGGACGAGAGCCAGGCCCTGGTCCATCGCCTGCCGGGCGTCGAGGCGCTCTGGGTCTACGCCGACGGGCATGTCGAGATGACGGACGGCCTGAAGGCGCTGGCCGATCCGATCGCCGGCGCGGGGGGAGGCTGAACGATGCGCTCGATCAAGCTTCTGACACTTGCTGTCCTGATGTCGCTCTACCTGCTGCTGGCCTTGATCAATCCGCATCTGGCCCGCATCAACGAGCGCTTCCGCCGGCTCATCAACCGCCACCGCGATATCCGGCTGCGGCCGCTGATGATCTTCACCCACCGCTGGAACGACGGCCCACTGCTGTCGCTGCAGGTGCTGCTGATCTCGCTGGCGCTCGGCCTGACCACCGATCAGTGGGCGCGGCCGATGATCCTGTCCTCGGCCATGTTCTGGCAGACGACGCTGGTCAGCGTCACCAAGAAGGTCTCGGCGGTCAACCGCCCGCCCCAGGACCTGACGCACCGGATCATGAAGTCGGGCTCCTACCCGAGCGGCCACACGGCGGCAGCGCTGACCTTCGCGCTGCTGGTCCCGACCGTGCTCGCGCCCTACCTCTCGCCCCCGACGATCGTGCTGATCTCGATCTACCTGGCGTTCAACGCCCTAATCACCGCCTACGGCCGCCTCTACCTCGACGTGCACTGGCTGTCCGACCTGGTCGGCGCCTTCCTGCTCTCCGTGGCCACACGCGTGTTTGTCAGCTTCTACCTGCCCTACTGAGGAAGCGGGCGCCCGGTTCTGCCGGATGACGGCGGCGGGCGATCGGTTCCATCAGCAAAGCCGGCCGGTCAGGCGTGTCGCCTGTGCGGACGAAGCCGCCGATCCCTGCTATAATGGACGGACAGACGGAGACGGCCGTCCGCGGCCGCCTGTCCGGAGGCTGATTTAGGCCGGCCGGGAGCCGTCGGGTTCCAGAAAGGCAGCGGCCGCCAGGGTGCGGCCGCCGGTACAGCCATGAAGGTAGTCGCTACCGCCCTGTTTGGTGTTGAGTCGGTCGTGGCCGACGAGCTCGTCAGCCTGGGCTATCCGCGGGAACGCATCGCCGTTTCCGATGCCCAGATTGTCCTTGACCCCGGCTCCGACGCCGCGGCCGTGGAAGCCATCGCCCGCGCCAACATCTGGCTGCGCACGGCCGAGCGCGTGCTGGCCTCGCTGGCCTCCTTCGAGGCCCGCGACTTCGACAGCCTGTTCGACGGTACGCGGGCGCTGCCCTGGGAGCAGTGGATCCCGGGCGAGGCCGTCTTCATCGTCAACGGCTATTCCCGCAAGTCAGCCCTGTTCGGCATCCCGTCCTGCCAGCGCATCATCAAGAAGGCGATCGTCGCCCGGCTGCTGCGCGCCGCTGGGCTGCCCGAGGGCGCCACCCTGCCGGAGCGTCCCGAGCGCGGCACGGTGCGTATCCAGTTCTCGATCGTCAACGATGAGGTCACCTTTATGGTCGACACCAGCGGCGACGGCCTGCACAAGCGCGGCTACCGCCCGCTGCGCCATGAGGCGCCGCTGCGCGAGACACTGGCGGCCGCGATGCTCCAGCTGTCGCGCTACCAGCCCGACAGCGACGAGGTCCTGTTCGACGCCTTCTGCGGCTCGGGCACCTTCCCGATCGAGGCCGCCATGATCGCCACCCGGCGCGCCCCCGGCCGCCGGCGCCGCTTTGCCGGCGAGGACTGGCCGCTGGTCGGCCTGGCTGCGTTCGACCGCGCCCGCGCTGAGGCCGACGACCTGTTCCGTCCCTCGAGCCGTTCAGAGCCGTTTGTGTTCGGCACCGACATCGACCCCGCCGCCATCAGCACAGCCCGCCAGAACGCCGTCCAGGCCGGCCTGGCGCCGCTCATCCGCTTCGAGCAGGCCGACGCCTTCTCACTGTCGCCGGCGCGCATGCAGGCCCTGAGCGGCTTCGACCGCTTCCTCGTGATGGCCAACCCGCCCTACGGCGAGCGCCTGCTCGACGAGCGCGCCGCCGAGGAGATGATCGCCGGCATCGGACAGACGTTCCTGACGAACGGCCGCGTCCGCGCCGACCTGCGCCTGTCCGTCCTCTCGCCGGAGGAGCGCTTCGAGCGCATCGCTGGCGGCGTGGCCGACAAGCGCCGCAAGCTCTACAACGGCAGCATCCGCTGCACCATGTACCATTACTTCAAGCATCCCTACGCGAAGGACCAGAGCCGCGCGAAAGAGTAGAAGTGCGCAAAGGACCAGAAAGACGCGAAAGAGTAGAACGACGTGAAAGAGCAAAGGAGAGAACAACCATGATTGGAATCGTGCTGGCGGCCGGCTATGCGACGCGGCTCTATCCCCTGACCAAGGACCGTCCCAAGCCCCTGCTCCCCGTATCCGGAAAGCCGATCATCGACTACATCGTTGACGAGATGGAGACCCTGCCCGAACTCACCCGCATCATCGTGGTGACCAACCACCGCTTTGCCGGACAGTTCCAGGAATGGGCCGCGGCGCACGGCCAGTCCGGCCGCAAGCCGATCGTCGTGCTGGACGACCTGACAACCGACGACACGAACAAGCTGGGCGCGATCGGCGACATCCAGCTCTGCATCGACAGGCTCGGCATCGACGAGGACCTGCTGGTCATCGCCGGCGC
>CAYOHO010000311.1:0-3330 GCA_964403755.1 uncultured Oscillospiraceae bacterium | reverse complement strand
GCCTGCAGGCCGACCTGCTGTCGCTGAGCGGCCACAAGTTTGGCGCGCCGCGGGGCATCGGGCTGCTGCTTGTCCGCCGCGGCCTGACCCTGGCACCGCTGATCGAAGGCGGCGGCCAGCAGGACAACCGCCGCTCCGGCACCGAGAATCCGCCGCTCGTCGAAACGCTTGCCCTGGCCGCCGAGCGGGCCGCCGCCGTCCAGGCAGCCGGCCTCGAGCGGGCTGCGGTGCTGGACGCCCGCCTGCGCAGCCTGCTGCTGGCGCCCGGCACAGGCCTGGAGCCGGTCTGCACGACACCCGTGGTGCCCCATATCCTGGCCCTGCGCACCCCCGGCCTGCGCGGCGAGACCCTGGTCAACGCCCTGTCGGCCGAAGGCATCATGATTTCAGCCGGTTCGGCCTGCTCCTCGAAGAAGGCGGCGCCCAGCCCGGTTCTGCATGCCATGGGCCTGGATGACGCGGCCGCTCGCGAGGCAGTCCGCATCAGCCTCGGACGGGACACGACCGAGGTAGAGATCGATACCGCCGCCGCGGCTATCCTGCGCCTCTACCGTCAGCTCGCCCGGCCCTGACAAGCCGCTGTGCGGGCCGGCTGCGACCGCCGGCGCCAGCCACGGACACGCTCACCCCGGACGGCTGCGGCTGATGACGCCAGCCACGGACACGCTCACCCCGGACGGCTGCGGTCGCCGGATAAAGAACCTCAGGAGGAACCATGAATCAGGAAGCCACTGCCGGAGAATTCCAGAAGACGGAGCTGATCCTTGCCCGCATCGGCGAAATCACGCTCAAGGGAATGAACCGGACGAAATTCGAGCAGCGTCTGGTCGGCAACCTCAAGCGCCGCCTGCGTCCGCTCGGGTCCTACTGCATCTTCCAGAAGCAGTCCCAGCTCTGGATCGAGCCGGCCCAGCTGCCCGATCTGACCGTCCCGCCGGCCCCGATGGACACGGAGGCCCTGCTGCAGGCTGCAACCAGCGTCTTCGGCATTGTCTCGGCCAGCCCGGTCTGGCGCGTGCCAGGCGGCCTGCCCGAACTGCACGCTGCGGCCCGCGCCTTTGTCGGCGAGATCCTGGCCAGCCGCGGGCCGCAGCGCTTCAAGGTGGAGAGCCGGCGCGGCAACAAGCAGTTCCCGCTGACCTCCCCGGAAATCAGCGCCGACGTCGGCGGCTTCCTGATGGAGGCGTTTCCCGGCCAGCTGACCGTCGATGTCCATAAGCCGGACTTCGTGCTCCATGTCGAGGTCCGCGACCGGTTCTACCTCTACTCGCGCATCGTCAAGGGGCAGCGCGGCCTGCCGGTCGGTACGAGCGGGAAGGGGATGCTGCTGCTTTCCGGCGGCATCGACAGCCCGGTCGCCGGCTATCTCATGGCTTCGCGCGGCATGGAGCTCTCGGCCGTCTACTTCCATGCCCACCCGTTCACCAGCGAGCAGGCGAAGGAGAAGGTCATCGAGTTGGCCCGCCAGGTCGGCCACTACTGCGGCCGCATCACGCTCCACATCGTTCATTTCACCGATATCCAGCTGCAGCTGCGTGACCACTGCCCCTCAGACATGATGACGATCGTCATGCGCCGCATGATGATGCGCATCGCTGAGAAGCTGGCGCTTGCGAACGGCTGCAAGGCACTGATCACCGGCGAGAGCCTGGGCCAGGTCGCGAGCCAGACGCTCGAGGGTCTGATCTGCACCAGCGAGTCCACCGGCATGCTCGTCTTCCGTCCCCTGATCGGCCTCGACAAGGATGACACCGTGCTGATCGCCCGCCGCATCGGCACCTTCGAGACCTCGATCCTGCCCTACGAGGACTGCTGCACCGTCTTCGTCGACCCGCATCCGACCACCCACCCCAGCCTCGAGCAGACGCGCGCCGCCGAGGCGGGCCTCGACATCCCGGCCCTGGTGGCCGCCGGGCTCGCCAACGTGGAGGTGCTGCAGCTGTGAAGATCGGCAAGCTCAGCAACGAGCAGCTGGAGGACCTGGTGCTCGGTCGCCTGCCGCCGCCCGGGCCTGACGTGTTCTGCGGACCGGGTATCGGCCTCGACTGCGCCATGGTTCAGAGCCCGGAAGGCCTGCTGGTTGTCTCATCCGACCCGATCACCGGCACCGCGGCCCATATCGGCCATCTGGCCGTGCACATCTCCTGCAACGATGTCGCCGCCTGCGGTGTCCGTCCGACAGCGCTCGTCCTGGTGCTGATCGCACCGCCCGACGCCCGCGAGGAAGACATTGCGCGGATCATGGACGATGCCGGCGCCGCAGCCCGAGCCGTTTCCGTCAGCATCGTCGGCGGCCATACCGAGATCTCCGATGCCGTGACGCGGTTTGTTGCCATAACAACAGCCTTTGGCTTCGCCGTCGGCAGCCGGCCGGTCGACAGCCGCAACTGCCGGCCCGGTGACACCCTGATCATGACCAAGACCGCCGGCCTCGAGGGCACGGCGATCCTGGCGGCCGACCACGCCGGCCGGCTGGGCGCCAGCCTGACTGCCGACGAATTGGCCGAGGCTTGCCGTCTGGTCGAACGCATCAGCGTGCTGCCGGAGGGCGCCCTTTGCGCCGGCCTGACCGTCCACGGCCTGCACGATGCTACGGAAGGCGGCATGCTGGGCGCTGTCCATGAGCTCTGCGATGCTGGCGGCTGCGGCTGTGAAGTGTCGCTCGACGCCATCCCGCTGCATCCGCTGACCCGGCGCATCACGGCGGCGCTTGGCCTCGATCCCTACCGGCTGCTTTCAAGCGGCAGCCTGCTGATTGCGACACCGGATCCGGATGCGGTCCTCGCCGCCATGGCAGCCTCCGGCATACCCGCGACGGTGATCGGCCGTCTCACCGAAGGTCCGGAACGCTCGGTGATCGAGGAGGGGAGACGCCTCCCGCTCGCTCCGCCGATGCCGGACGAGCTCTACCGCGCCTGAACTTTACAAAACCCGGTGATCCGTTAAAATAGGTATAGTTCCCGTCGCGGCCCTTTCCGGGCATGCACCCGCATCCTGCCGTCAGTCATCCCTGGCCGGCAGAGCCGCCCCGCATCGCACCGGCCATGACCGGACAGCGGCGAGACGCGGAACAAACAGGAGGAAGGCAAGAATGAGTTATTCCCACGTCCAGAAGACCGACCCGGAACTGTATGAGGCCATCATGGCCGAGATTGGCCGCCAGCGCGGCAAGATCGAGCTGATCGCCTCCGAGAACTTCGTCAGCGAAGCCGTGCTCGAAGCCGTCGGCTCGCCGCTGACCAACAAGTACGCCGAAGGCTATCCCGGCAAGCGCTACTACGGCGGCTGCGAGTTCGTCGATATCGCCGAGAACCTGGCCATCGAGCGGGC
>CAYOHO010000310.1:0-3352 GCA_964403755.1 uncultured Oscillospiraceae bacterium | reverse complement strand
GGTTCGGCCGGGCTGTGCCCTCAAAGACGTAGCAGTAGTTGTTTTCGCCGTAGTAGACGTAGAAATAGGCGGCCGGATGCTCCGGATCATTGTCGACATAGCAGAAGATGGGGTGGCGCAGGCGCCGGGCGGTCTGGACCATGCTGCGGAAGCTCGAGACTGTGACGCACCATTCCGGCTCCCAGGCCTTGTCGGCAATCATCAGGATCTGGCGCCGGCCCTGGCGCAGCAGGCGCTTCAGTTCGCGCTGGAAATGCCGGACCGGGCGGCTGGCCGTCAGGGCCAGGAAGAGCACCAGTGCCAGCAGCAGCAGGGCGCTGGCCAGGGGATAGACGAAAAGGGGCAGCGCTTCCGGCTGCACGAGATAGCGGATCGGACCGGTGACGATCCCGCGGTCGGCGGCCGGTGAAACGGCAATCTGGAACGAGTCGGCGGAGAGGGGGATCACGACACTGGCAGCCTGCCGGGCGGCCAGGCCATAGCCGAAGCGGCTGCCAGCCAGCTCGGCCGTCAGGCGCACCGTCAGGATGGCATTGCCGCTGGCGCCCGATTCCCGGAGGAAGGCGGCTGCCGTCTCGCGGTAGGCTGCCAGCGGAACGGTCACGCTTCGGCTCAGGTTCTGGGCGGTCCAGGACGGCGCGTTCTCCTCGGCCGGCAGCAGCGCTGTCCGCCGCTCCATCAGGAGGGCGGATGGATCCTGGGCGGAATACACCTGGAGCAGGGCCTCTGCCTGGGTGCGGCTGGCCAGGCTTCCGAGCCAGACGGCACGCTGGGCCAGGTCAAAGCGCACCGAAACGGACTCGACATAATCGCGGATGTAGATGCGTCCGGCCGGCAAGGTTGGCTCGCCAAAGCGCGCTGACGGCGTCAGGTTGACCGTGTAGGACGGCATGACCGACTGGGTGTAGGCAAACATCGGCGTGGGCAGGGTGACGGCAAATGGCCGGATGGCGGCAGCCACGGCGACGAGGGAAACCAGGAAAAGAACGGTCAGGACAAGGGCGATGAAGCGCCGCAAACCCCGCGGCAGGAGCCGCCGAACCTGCTCCGGGCGCTGGTCCAGGAGTGTCTCGTGACGCAGGGTGTCGCTCTTTTTCATGGTGTCTCCTCACTCCCCCTGGGACATTACAAAACCATTACAATTGTATCATATCCGTTCCCGTGCCAACAACAATCTGGCTTAAATCAAGGCTCTTTATAGGGGCAGGTGCGTTTGATGAATTGTTGAGATAATGAATATACTTATATATGAAAATCATGAAACACCTGTAAAGCGCGTTGCACAGGCCTTTGCAGGGGGCGCATATTTGACAGGGAAGGAAATAACCCCTATAATTTGGGTCATGAATAAAGATTTTAACCCCAAGTTCGTCGCGATTGCGCGTAAGCTCAACAGCCTGGCGAAGCCCCTCGGAAAAGCCGCGAGGGCGGCAGGGGCCAGGAAAGCCATGCGTGCCGCCTATCTCCTTCTCATTGTCCTGCTGGTCCTGCCAGCCACCATTGTCCTCAATGAACAGACAGCACTGCCGACTGACCTCAGCCGGGTCCCCGCATACCTCAAGATCCGGACCTCCGACAAGGATGTCAAGGACATCATGACCTTCGAGCCAACCGTCATCGAAGCGCTGGACGCGGCAAATATCAAGGTAGGTGAAAAGGACCTGCTGAGCCTGCCGGACAGCCTTCCCCTGGTCTCCGGCCGCACCTATGACCTGACGATCACCCGGCGCAGCAATGTGACGCTGAACTTTGCCGGACTCTCGGTCGATGCCTTCGCCCAGGAGATGTCCATGGCCGATCTCCTCAGCCGCTCCGGCTTCTCGCTGCTGAACACCGAAGACGGCAGCCGGATCGAGCGCCAGGGAACGGACGCCCTGTCTGGCGACGGCACGGTCCTCGCCTATGTCGATGCCGAGCACAAGACCGTCCGGATTATCGAGACCATCCCCTTCAGCACGGTCACCGTGAACGACCCCGTGCTCTATGTCGGCGAGACCGCGGTCCGCACGGAAGGCGTTCCCGGCCAGCGGGCGCTGATCTATGACGACCTCTACGAGAACGGGGTCTTTGTCAGCCGGACCCAGACCGGAACCGAGATCATCCAGAACCCGGTCCAGAAGGTCATCGCCCGCGGCACGAAGAAGAAGGTCGTCATCTGGCCCTACAATCTGCGTACCGGCGGCCCGGCCGCCCGCAGCACCTTCAACAAGATCCGCGGCACCCTGATCCGCAACGGCAGCAAGTGCTACAACAGCTTCTCGGTCAGCGGCAGCACGCTCACGGTCGATGGCCGCAGCTATGCCATCACCGATCGCGGCTCGCGCACTGTCACCACCTATGACGGGCTTGAGGTCTGCCAGAACCGGGGCGACCACAGCCCGGCCATCAACCACAACACGGCCAGCGGCATCCCGGCCCAGCGCGGACTGGTGGCGACCTTCGCCTACCGTTCCGGCGACAAGGTCACCGGAACCGCCCTGCCGTTCGGCGCCCTGGTGTTCATCGAAGGCTACGGCCTCGGCGTCGTCGCCGACATCCACGGCTCCAGGACCAACACCGGAATGCTGGACATGTGCTATGATGCAGGTGAGCTGGGCAACGGCGTCAACGGCGGCAAGTGGACCCGCACCGTCTACGTCCTCAAGACACCCTGACCGGCGCCCGGAGGGCACACGATTGGAAGACATCCGGAATGATCTGATGGGCCGCCAGGCGACCCGTGAACTGATGCGTCGGCACGATATTCGGCCGACGCATTCGCTTGGCCAGAATTTCCTGGTCGAGCCGGCCGTCCTCGATGAGATTGTCGCGGCCGCGGCACTGACACCGGAGGACCTGGTCCTTGAAATCGGGCCGGGCCTCGGACACCTGACCGTGCGCATGGCCCGTGCAGCCGGACGGGTCGTGGCGATCGAGATCGACCGCCATCTGCTGCCGGCGCTGGCCGAGACGACGGCCGGGCTGGAGAATGTCCGCATCATCCATGCCGATGCCCGCCAGGTCGACCTGGCGGCTGTGCGTGCGGAATGGCCGGGCAGCCACAAGGTTGTCGCCAATCTGCCCTATTACATCACGACCCCCCTGATCGTCAAGGTCCTGACCGAATGGCCGGCTGCCGGGCGCCTGGTTCTCACCATCCAGAACGAGGCGGCCGACCGTATCCTGGCCCAGCCCGGCCAGGGCGAGTATGGCCCCCTGGCCGTGCTCTGCCAGCTGTTCGGCACGCCGCGCAAGCAGCGGGTCATCCCGGCGGATGCCTTCCTGCCTCGGCCCAATGTCGATTCCTGCCTGATTGTCCTGACACCCGGCGCTCACCGGCCGCCGGCTGCCGAGTGGCCAGCGCTGGCCCGCT
>CAYOHO010000309.1:0-3378 GCA_964403755.1 uncultured Oscillospiraceae bacterium | reverse complement strand
TCGCGGCCGTCAACGGGCAGCTCAACCACGGCAATGATATCCTGCTGCTCCTTCATCCGCAGCGCTGACTTGGCGAAATTCCGGCCCTGCGCCGGACCGAGCCCGTCCGGCAGGCCGCGCCAGCGAGCGCCAGCAGCCTGGCCAAGCATCCGGTCGAGCAGGGCACTGCCGAGAGCGACCATTTCGCGGGCGTCGTCGGGACTCATCTGGCAGCAGGTGCGCACCCGGCGCGCAGCCTGGCGAACCCGGATCCGTGCGGACCTGGCACCGGAGCCGGCGTCAGCTTCGACAAGGACCGCGAACGTCAGCAGCAGGGCGGCTGTCCGGGCGGCCACCGTGGCGGAGAAGCGGCCTTCCTGCACCAGGCTGGTGCGCAGGTCGCGGACATATCCGGAATCCATGGCTTCTGCAAGCGTCTTTCCGGCATCGGTGCCGGTGCGGCCGGCCAGGATCACCGCCAGGAGGCCGGCGGGAACGGCCATGGGCCGCGGCAGGCCGACCGGATTGTCCTTGCCCGGCAGCAGCTGGCGAAGCAGGCGGACCAGTTCGCGCTCATCGGCCACGGCATGGCCAAGCGCCGACATGGCGGTGCGCAGGATGCCCGTGCCGGCAAACGGCTCGAGCCGGCTGATGAAG
Organism: uncultured Oscillospiraceae bacterium; assembly: GCA_964403755.1. Lineage (GTDB taxonomy): Bacteria > Bacillota > Clostridia > Saccharofermentanales > UBA5734 > JAXGXQ01. The sequence continues at coordinate 2,742 of CAYOHO010000309.1, read as the reverse complement.
CGGGTTCCGCACAGGCGGCTGAACTCCGAGGCGATGCGTTCCTTGCTGAGCCGGAAGATCAGGTCCTGCTCGATCTGGGCAGCCACCAGCAGCGAGTGCTCGGGCTCCAGATCCAGCTGGGCACAGAAGCGGACCGCACGCAGCATACGGAGTGCATCCTCCGAAAAGCGGGCGGAGGCCGAGCCGACTGTTCGCAGGCTGTGGCGGCGGAGGTCGCCAAGTCCGTCGAAAAGGTCGAGCAGGCCGAGATCAGGCCGGTAGGCCATGCTGTTGCAGGTGAAGTCGCGCCGCTCCAGGTCCTCGTCGACGCGGCTGACGAAGCTGACCGACTCCGGCCGCCGGCTGTCCCGGTACTCGTCCTCGATGCGGAAGGTCGTCACTTCGACAGACTTGCCGTGGTGGCGCACGGTGACGGTGCCATGCTGGATGCCGGTGGGGATGACTTCGGGGAAAAGGGCCATGATCTGCTCCGGACGTGCCGAGGTCGCCAGATCGTAGTCATGGACCGGCTCGCCAATGATCAGGTCGCGGACACAGCCGCCGACAAACAGGACATCGTGGCCGGCATCGATGATCACCTGCCAGACATAAAGAAGATCGACCGGAATGGGCAGGAACATCCGCTGGAAAGCGCTCATGGCCGCAGCTGCCGCCTTTCTCGGGGCGCCGTCGCCGCCGCTGCGGCGGCGTTCGCATTGCGCCTGTTCAGGCTTCGATGATATGATGGTAGCACATCTGCGCACGGCCGGCCACCCGGGCCTCGATCCGTTGCGCCGGCTCGCTTTCGGAGGTCTTGATCTTGACTCGTCAATCCGCTCCATCCCGTGATTTTCAGAACCGGTCGGCGGTTCCGTTCCTTGCACCCGCCCAGGCACGATTCGCACCGGCCCTGGCCGTGCTCCTTATCCTGTTCCTGACGGTAGGCCTGATCCTCTCTCCAGCCCAGGCCATCCAGGCTGCCGGTGCTCCGTCAGCCGAAAATGCCGCCACGACAGCGGCTGCGTCAACGGCTTCTGCTGCAGCCGCCACCAATCCGGCCGCAGCCGCATCGACGGCTGCGGCTTCACCCGCGGCTTCGTCGATGCCCGGTTCGGCTTCCGCTGGCGAAACAACAGCGGCGGCAGCAGCCACGTCCGCAGCGGCAGCATCTCCCACAGCGGCCGCCACAGCCTCGGCAGCGTTGCCTTCGCCGACCCCCGCTCCCGTCCTGAACAGCCTGGCTCTGGCCGCCGGCCAGCTCCATACGCTGCTGGTTCATGCCGATGGGCAGCTCTTCGCGGCTGGCGACAATGCCTATGGCCAGCTCGGCATTGGCAGCGCTGCGCCCGAGGATGGCTTCTCGCCCGTCGCCCTTCCGGAGCGGACCCTGGCGGTTGCAGCCGGCGCCTACCATTCCCTGGTCCTGACCGTCAGCGGCAAGGTATACGCCTTCGGGCGGAATGCCTTCGGCCAGCTTGGCAGCGGCACAGTTGTCAACGCGGCAGAGCCGGCGCCGGTCGAGGACCTGCCGCCGGCAGCCGCCCTGGCCGCCGGTGCCTACCATTCGCTGGTCCTGGGCAAGGACGGCAGCGTCTGGGCTTTTGGCGACAATACGCAGGGCCAGTGCGGCCCGGCGGCTGTCGAGAATGTCCAGAACGAGTCCGGGCAGCTGATCGCGCGGCGCGTGATCCGTCCCCAGCGCATCCTCGCCTCGGGCGCCCGTGCCATCGCCGCCGGTGCCGCCCACAGCCTCATTCTGCTTGATAACGGCACGGTGCTCGCCTTCGGCGCCAATGACCATGGCCAGCTGGGCGATGGCACGACCACCGGCCGCAATGATATGCTGCCCGTCGCCGGCATCCGCCAGGCCACCCTGATTGCAGCCGGCAGCGACCACAGCCTGGTCGTGACGCAGGAAGCGTCGGCCAGGACATCTGCCTCGCCTGGACAGACGTCCTCCGCCTCGACCCCGACATCGGTCGCGTCCAGCCAGACAGCTGTCACCTCCGCCCCATCGACGACCAGTTCCAGCCAGGCAGTTGTCACTTCCGCCCCATCGGCGACCAGTTCCAGCCAGACAGCCAGCCTGTCCGGCCAGACGCTGCTCGCTTTCGGCGACAACAGCCTGGGGCAGCTTGGTTCGGGATCCGACTATGCCCTGGATGCCCGATCGCTCACACCCGTCCGCATCGACTGGTCGGCGGTCGCCGGTGCCGGCTATGAAATCCGCCTGCTGGCGGCCGGTTACGGCAACTCGCTGCTGGTTGCGGAAAAGGCTGGCACGTCCGGACAGGCAAAGGCTGCTTCAGCCAGTGGATCCGCAGTTGATCCGCGAACCGCCCGCGTCCTGGTCTGGGGCAGCAATGCCTATGGCCAGCTGGGCACCGGCGATGATGCCAGCCACGACCGGCCAACCCTGCTGAAGGCGGCCGACCAGGGCTACAGCGGCGACACCTGGCTGCCGTTCGAAGCGGCAGCCATTGGCGGCGGTCATGTCCTGCTCGCCAGCCGGCGTGGCCTGCTCGGCGCCGCTGGCCGCAACGGCGAAGGACAGCTCGGCTTTGTCGGCGGCCTCAGCGAACCGATCTTCGTCGGTGTTCCCTTGCCGCCGCTCTCGTCCGTTCCGGCTTCTGAAACGCTCGACCAGGCCCGGGCTGCCGCCTATGGCCAATCGGTCCGGGACAGCCGCAGCCCGGGCAAGGTCTTGCCGCTTCAGGTTCCCTGGGACACTGCCTATGCCTTTGGCGAAGACAGCGCCCCGGT
>CAYOHO010000308.1:0-3383 GCA_964403755.1 uncultured Oscillospiraceae bacterium | reverse complement strand
AAGCGCACCATCGCAGGCAAGAAGAAGTAAGGAGGCAATTGCATGGCTAAGGCGACAACCAAGAAGGCGGCAATCCGCCCCAAGAAGAGAGAGCGCAAGAATATTGACCGTGGCTCCGCCCACATTCATTCTTCGTTCAACAACACCATCGTCACCATCACCGATCCGGTCGGCAACGCCATTTCGTGGGCCAGCGCCGGCGGCATGGGCATGAAGGGCTCCCGCAAGGGCACCCCGTTCGCCGCCCAGATGGCTGCCGAGCAGGCCGCCCGCACCGCCATCGACCACGGCATGCGCACGGTCGAGGTTTTCGTCAAGGGCCCCGGCTCCGGCCGCGAGGCTGCCATCCGCGCCCTGCAGGCTGCCGGACTCGACGTCACGCTGATCAAGGACGTTACGCCGATTCCCCACAATGGCTGCAGACCGCCGAAGAGAAGAAGAGTCTGATCAGGAGGTAGGATAACCCATGGCAAGATATACAGACGCATCCTGCAGGCTTTGCCGCCGTGAGGGTGAAAAGCTCTTCCTGAAAGGGCAGAAGTGCTATACCGGCAAGTGCCCGGTCGTGCGCCGCAGTTTCGCCCCGGGCATGCATGGCCAGGGCCGCAAGAAGATTTCCGAATACGGCACCCAGCTGCGTGAAAAGCAGAAGGCGAAGCGCTTCTATGGCCTTCTCGAGGGCCAGTTCCGCAAGACCTTCGAGACCGCCAACCAGCTCAAGGGCAAGACGGGCGACAACCTGCTCCGCCTGCTCGAACTGCGCATGGACAACGTGGTCTACCGCATGGGCTTCGCCGCCTCCCGCCCGGAAGCGCGCCAGCTCGTCACCCACGGCCATTTCACCGTCAATGGCAAAAAGGCCAACATCCCCTCGATGACCCTCTCCGCCGGTGATGTCGTCGCGGTCCGCGAGTCCTCCCGCAAGTCGCCCAAGTTCGCAGATCTCGGCAGCCGTCCGGTTCCGGCCTGGCTGACCTTCAACGCCGAGACGCTGACCGGCACCATCGCCCAGGCCCCCGCCCGCGAAGACGTCGATGTCAACGTCCGCGAGACGCTGATCGTCGAGCTCTACTCCAAGTAATGCCGGTGATCATGCATCGTATGTCATTTTGGGCGCATGAAGGAGGCCTACATGATCGAGATTAAGAAACCGATGATTGAACGCTCTGACGATCTCGGCGACCTCTACTACGGCAAGTTCGTCGTGGAGCCGCTCGAGCGCGGCTACGGCATCACCCTGAGCAACTCCCTGCGCCGTGTCCTGCTTTCATCGCTCACCGGCGCTGCCGTCACGGCCATCCGCGTCGATGGCGTGCTGCACGAGTTTGCCACGGTCAAGGGCGTGATCGAGGACATGACGGAGATCATCCTGAATGTCAAGGGCATCCGGGCCCGCCTTCATGTCGACGGCCCCAAGACCGTCTACATCAGCACGGAAGAAGGCCGCACGGGCATCGTCACTGCCGGCGACATCGTCTGCGATGAAGAAGTCGAGATCATGAACCCCGACATGCCGATCGCGACCCTCAACGGCGACGGCCGCCTGTTCATGGAGCTGACCCTCAACAAGGGCCGCGGCTACAACACGGCTGACCGCAACAAGGTGGCCACGCAGATGATCGGTGTGATCCCGGTTGACTCGATCTTCACCCCGGTGCGCAAGGTCAACTACGCCGTGGAGAACACGCGCGTCGGCCAGTTCACCGATTTTGACAAGCTCACCCTCGAGGTCTGGACCGACGGCACCATCGAAGTGAACGAGGCTGTCAGCCTCGCCGCGGGCATTCTCAGCGAGCACCTCAGCCTCTTCAAGGCGCTGACGGACTCCGATGATGGCTCGCCCTTCAGCACGGCCGCCGAGCCCAACGGCTCGAACCACCAGTTCTCGACCGCCATCGAGGACCTCGACTTCTCCGTCCGGACCTACAACTGCCTCAAGCGCGCCGGCATCAACTCGATCGGCGATCTCGTGGCCAGGACCGAGGAGGACATGATGAAAGTCCGCAACCTCGGCAAGAAGTCCCTCGAGGAAGTCATCCAGAAGCTAGAAGAACTCGGTCTCTCGCTCGCGCCCGCAGTGGAATGAACCGCGCCGAAGAGACGAACGTTAGGAGGTTAACAGATGCCTGGACAGAGAAAACTTGGCCGTGCGACTGATGTCCGCATGTCCATGCTCAGAGGGATGGTCACAACCCTCATCGTCACCGGCAAGGTCCAGACAACCGAAGCCCGTGCCCAGGAAGTCCGCCGGATCGCCGAGAAGCTCATCACCCTCGCCATCCGCGAAAAGGACCATTTCACCACCAAGGAAGTCAAGGTCACCCGCGCCAAGCTGGACGGCAAGGGCCGCAAGGTCCTGAAGTCCGCCACCTCGATCAATGGCCGCAAGTTCGACGTCGTCGACCGCGAGACCAAGATGGAGATGGTCCAGGTCGACAGCGCCTCGCGCCTGGCCGCCCGCCGCTACCTGATGAACTGGCTCAACAAGAGCCATGACGAGAACGGCAACGCCGTCAATCCCGTCAACATCCTGTTTGCGGACGTCGCGCCCAAGTATGTCGGCCGCACCGGTGGCTACACCCGCATCATCAAGCTGGGTGCCCGCCGCGGCGACGCTTCCGAGATGGCTCTGCTCGAACTGGTCTGATTGCGCCTGAAAGGGCTCATGATCCAGGGATCCGTGCAGGTGCCCGGTCAATTGCAGCATCAACCGGACAGGGACAGGCGGATAGCCTGTCCCTGTATTCATTTCCGCCATTGAAGTGAGGGCCATGGAGCATTTCATCGACATCAGCAACGTCAGCTATGTGTACCAGGGCGGCGGCCGCGAGCCGCTGCTCGCCGTCGACGGCGTCACCATCGGGGTCGAGCGCGGCAGCCACGTCGCCATCCTCGGCCGCAACGGTTCCGGCAAGTCGACGCTGGCCCGCCTGATCAATGCCCTGGAGTTGCCGACCGGCGGCACCGTGATTGTCAGCGGCATGGACACGCGCGAGGACAGCCAGGTCTGGGAGATCCGCACCCGCTGCGGCATGGTATTCCAGAATCCGGACAACCAGATCGTCGGCACGACCGTCGAGGAGGATGTCGCCTTCGGGCCGGAAAACCTCGGCTATCCGCAGCCCAAGATCCGGGCGGTCATCGATGAGGCCCTGCGCTTTGTCGGGCTCGAGGCCTACGCCGAGCATGCGCCGCATCTCCTTTCCGGCGGCCAGAAGCAGAAACTGGCGATCGCCGGCATCCTGGCCATGAAGCCTTCCTGCCTCATCCTCGACGAGGCGACCTCGATGCTCGATCCGAACAGCCGGCGCGACTTCATGCAGCTGGTTGCACGCCTGATCCGCGAAGAGCGGATGACGGTCATCAACATCACCCATGACATG
>CAYOHO010000307.1:0-3418 GCA_964403755.1 uncultured Oscillospiraceae bacterium | reverse complement strand
CTACGCGCGGTGCTTGATGTAGTCGGGGTTGCGCAGGTTGCGGATCGGCCGGCCATTGATGCAGTCGTCGATGCTGCCAATCGCCATGTCGAGCACCTGGCGGTGCGACAGTTCGGTGGCGTAGGCGACATAGGGCGTCACGACGGTGTTGTCGAGCGTCAGCAGCGGGCTGTCCTCGGGCAGCGGGTTCTGCTCGAAGACGTCGAGGGCTGCGCCGGCGATCCGGTTCTGCTCGAGTGCGTCGATGAGCGCGGCTTCGTCGACGACGGCGCCGCGGCTGGTGTTGATCAGGTAGGCCGTCGGCTTCATCTTGCTGAGGAATCCGGCGCCGATCAGGTGATGGTTCTGCTGGTTCAGCGGCACATGCAGGCTGATGTAGTCGCAGCGGGCCGCGAGCTCGTCAAGCGAGTCAACGAGCGTGACACCATACTCCTGTGCAGCCGCCTGGTCGTTGTGCTTGTCGGAGACGAGGATAGTGACGCCAAAGCCGGACAGCTGGCGAATGAGGTGGCGGGCGATGTGGCCGAAACCGACGAGGCCGACCGTCTTGCCAAGCAGGTCGCTGCCGAGGCGGCGGGTCAGTGTGAGGCCGCTGCGCATGGCGCGATCCTGCTGCGAGATGCGCAGGGAGATGTCGAGCATCAGGGCCAGGGTGTGCTGGGCGACAGCATTGGCGTTGGCGCCGGGCGTGTTGCAGACGGCGATGCCGCAGCGGGTGGCCGCATCGATGTCGACTTTCTCGACACCGGTGCCGAGGCGGGCGATCAGCTTGAGGCGGCCCTTGAGCGCCTCGAAGACTTCGGCATTGTAGCGGTCGACGCCGGCGAGCACAAAATCGGCATCCTTGAGGGCCCGGATGATCCGGTCCGGCTCCTGGCAGGCGTCAAGCGGGCGGTACTCGGCGTCCAGCCCCAGCTTGCGGAGGATGTTGAGCTCGCGCAGAAATCCGTTGCCGACATCGAACGTGGTGATAATCGCTCTCATGAGATGATCCATTCCTTCGTGCGTATTCAGCGGGCCTGATGGCCGGTTACTAAACGGGCCTGACGGCCGGGCGATTTTTTCCATCATAACATGAAGGCTAGCCGGATGTCCTCTCCATTGGCGCCGGCTGGCCGGAACTGGCAGTGGATGGCCGGCACTGGCGAAGGCTGACCGCTTCCTGCGGCACCCGGAATTGCTGCGTCTGCGTTTGTCAGGATCTGGCTGCCTCAAGGGCCGTTCCCGCTCTCAATTTCATTTCCCAAACAGCGCCGGGGTGTGTACAATGGCAGGTGACTCCGTGAACACCGCGTCATCCGGGCGCGTCATTCCAGCATTGAGGTAGCGAATATGCGGATTTCCGTCAACCGTTTCCACGATCAGCCTGACAAGGCCTGCCGGACCAACCGCAGCCGGTCCGGATCTATTCAGACAAATGCCGTCGAGTGCGGCCATTGTCAGTCCGGGCTCAGTCAGGCGAGAACCAGCCAACCCGGGCGCGGCCGTGTCCGGCGCTGGACGGCGCTTTTCCTGCTGCTCAGCGTGCTGGCCATGTCCCTCCTGGCCTGTGACAACAGCCAGTCGACTGGCCCATCGGCCAGCGGCAGCCAGGCCACGTCGGCTGGGCAAACGCAAGCCTCGGTCACGACGGCCCCGTCGGACACCGCCCAGACAGGCACGACAGCCAGCCAGACCCAGCCGTCGGCCACGACCAGCACGCCGGCGACTTCCGCCCCCACACCGACGCCAACTCAGGCGGCCGTCACCGATCCGGCCAAGCTGCTGATCGACGTGACGACACTGCCGGGCTTCACCGCCGGTGTCCGCCAGTCTGACGGGTCCTTCACCAAGAGCATCGCCAATTTCGGTAACTTCCGCTGGTGGCGCTTCGCCGGCAGCAGCACGTCGCCGCTGGCCGACTACAAGCCGACGGAACCGGTCGCCTTCGGCGATCCGTCGACGTTCACCAAGGTTCCCGGCGTGCTCACCTTCCGCGGCAACAACTACCGCGACGCGCCGGCGTACGGTACGGCCGATGTCAGCCAGAAGAAGCTCGATGTGGTCTGGACCAAGGACATCGGCGCGATCAGCGGCACCGGCAGCTATTGGCCGGGCGCCGGCTGGACCGGCCAGCCGCTGCTGGTCAAGTGGCCGGCCGAGACGCGCGCTGTGCTCGGCATCAAGGACGAGTTCAAGAAGGACGAGAACTTCATTGAGGCAATTTACCCCGTCTTCGAGGGCAAGATCTATTTCCTCGACCTGAAGACCGGCAAGCCGACGCGCGACCCGATCAATGTCGGCTTCGGCTTCAAGGGCACGGCCTCGGTTGACCCGCGCGGCTATCCGCTGCTGTACGCCGGCCAGGGCCTCAACGACACCAACGGCACCATCGGCGCCTTCCGCTACCGCATCTTCGACCTGATCCAGAACAAGGAGATCTCCGGCTGGCCGGGCAAGGACCCGGTGGCCCTGCGTTCCTGGGGCGCCTTCGACTCCTCCGCCCTGCTCAACTGGCAGACCGATACGCTGCTTGAACCGGGTGAAAATGGGATCTACTACAAGGTCAAGCTGAACACGAAGTTCGATCCGCAGGCGAAGACGGTCTCGCTCAACCCGTCGTTCACCAAGTTCCGCTACAAGACGCCAGTCACAGCCAAGTACGGCATCGAGAGCTCGCAGACCATCTACCGCAACCTTTCCTACTTCTCCGACAACGACGGCAACCTCGTCTGCCTTGACATCAATACGCTGCAGCCGGTGTGGGCCTACAATCTTGGTGATGACTCCGACGCCACGACGGTGCTGGAGGAGACGAAGGACGGCGTGTTCCTCTATCACGGCAACACGTTCGACAAGCGCGGCACGACCGGTGCCCCGAAGCTCTGCAACCTGCGCAAGTTCAATGCCCTGACCGGTCAGCTGCTCTGGCAGTACGACATTCCGGTCGTCTATGAGTCGTACCTCAATGCCGGCCTGCTGGCGACACCGCTGCTGGGCAAGAACGACCTGAAGGACATCGTCATCTTCAATGTCTGCAAGACAACCAGCCATGCCGCGGGCACGATGGTGGCGCTGGACAAGCAGACCGGCAAGCCGGTCTGGACCCGGGTGATGACCGCCTACAGCTGGAGCTCGCCGATCCCGATCCGCAGCAAGGACGGCAAGACCTACGGCATCGTCTGCGACTCGGCCGGCGTCATGCATCTGTTCGACCCGCTGACCGGCAAGGACATCAGCACCGTCTCGATCGGCCTGAACTGCGAGGCGTCGCCCTCCGCCTTCGACGACATGATCGTTGTCGCCACCTACGCGAAGAAAATCTATGGCGTGAAGATTTCGTAAGGGAGGCCCCTGGCCTCCCCTCCTCCGCATCATGAAAAAGGAGGCTGCTGGCCTCCCCCACTTCCGGATCAAAAAAGGGAGGCCGCTGGCCTCC
>CAYOHO010000306.1:0-3425 GCA_964403755.1 uncultured Oscillospiraceae bacterium | reverse complement strand
AGCGCATCTGCTGGCAGGTGACCCGGAGGTCATGCACAGCCTCGGCGGTGATCGCCGGATCACGGTCCTCGAGAGCGGGCGCGATCTTCGCCAGCGACTGGCACAGACTGGCCAGATGGAGCTGGACAGCCCGGCTGGCGGCCGTCGGTCCGCGATACGCTTCATGGCTTTGCTTCAGCATGGCTGGCCTCGCTTCCCCTTGAGCCCAAGGGCTGGCTGCGACAGGCACATCTGCCGTCTACCTTCAGCATACGTCGGCAAGGCCCAGGAGGGAAGTGCAGAAGATACCGCCGGTCACCAGAGCGCTGCAATGCGACTGGCCGGTCGCGCTGCCTCGTGCCGCCTCGCGCCGCCTCGCGCCGCACCGCCTCGCATCATCGCCTGGCTGTCATGGCCCATGAAAAAAGGCCCGGCGGCTTCTGGGAGCCGTCGGGCCTTCGTCAGGGCTTTTGCTTGCGGACTGTGACTTGAATATGTTGGCTTGGGGACTGCAGCTGGCGGACTGTGGCTTGTGGCCCAGGGATCAGGCCTGGACCAGATGCACGGCGAAGCCGGCAATCTCCTGTTCGAAGTAGAGGGCGCCGGCCTGGCCGGCCTTGAGCTTCTGCAGGCTGGACTCGTTGAAGGTGAAGCCCAGGCGGGCAAAGTAGCCCTGGGCGCGCTTCAGGGAGAGCGTGCTGATGCCGATATGGCCGTTGCGGCCGAGTCCGGGCTGCTTCATGACCTCAACGGCGCCATCGAGCATGATGGAGCTGTTGCCGTCCCGCGGGGTCAGGCCGAAGAGCGTGGCAAACAGGCTGGCGGTCCGGGCGGCATCCTCGCCATGGGTCAGGTTGATGCCGACATGGGCCAGCTTGAGGCCGAGGGTCAGCTTGACGGCGCTGGCCGTGAGGCGGGTGATCTCGTCGAAGCGGCCTTCCTTGATCAGGGCGTCGGGAACCATCCAGCTGCCGCCGCAGGCAAGGATCTTGCCGAACGAGAGATAGTCGAGCAGGTTCTTCTCGTTGATGCCGCCGGTCGGGATGAACTGGACTTCGGTATAGGGCGCGGCCATGGCCTTGATCGCGCTGAGTCCGCCGGAAGCCTCGGCCGGGAAGAACTTGACGACCTTGAGGCCATAGGCGAGGGCGCGCTCGATGTCGGAGGGGCTGCTGCAGCCGGGCAGGACCGGGATGCTGTTCTCGACGCAGTAGGAGACGACGGCATCGTTGAAGCCGGGGCAGACGATGAAGCTGGCGCCCGCGGCGACGGCCCGCTTGACCTGGTCGACGGTCAGGACCGTGCCGGCGCCGAGCAGCATCTCGGGATAGGCGGCATAGACGCGGCGGATCGATTCCTCGGCCGCGGCGGTGCGGAAGGTGATCTCGGCGACCGGCAGGCCGCCCTCGGCCAGCGCCTTGGCCAGTGGCACGGCCTGGTCGGGTGAATCAAGCTTGATCACCGGGACGATGCCGTAGAGGGAAGCCTTGTCGAAGAAGTTCTCGTTCATGGGTGCACCTCCAAATATTTTGTGCAGGCTTAGCGCTGGACGCGGCCGGAGCCGTCACCGCCCATCAGCTGGCGGACTTCGGCGACTGTGACCTGGTTGAAGTCGCCCTCGATCGAATGCTTGAGGCAGGATGCGGCTGTGGCGAACTCGATCGCCTCCGCGGCCGGCAGGCCCTTGAGGCTGGCGTAGATGAGGCCGGCGCCGAAGGAGTCGCCGCCGCCGACACGGTCGACGATCTGCATGGTGTACTTGCGGGCGAAATGGCTCTTCTCGCCGTCGAACAGCATTGCCGACCAGTTGTTGACCGAGGCGGAAATGCTTTCGCGCAGCGTGATCGCCACCATCTTGTGGCCGAAGCGGCGGCAGAGCTCGCGGGCGACCTCTTCATAGCCGGCGTGGCTGAGCTCGCCCTTGCTGATGTCGGAACCGGAAGCCCGGATGCCGAACACGTCAGAGGCGTCCTCCTCGTTGGCGATGCAGAGGTCGACATAAGGCATCAGGCCTGCCATGACCTGGCCGGCCTTCTCGCGGCTCCACAGGTTCTTGCGGTAGTTGAGGTCGCAGCTGGTGCGGATGCCGAGCGCCTTGGCAGCCTTGACGGCGGCGAGGCAGATGGCAGCGGCACTGTCGGAGACGGCCGGGGTGATGCCGGTGAAATGGAACCAGTCGGCGCCGCGGAAGATCTCCTCCCAGTTGAAATCGGCTTCCGTTGCTTCACAGATGGCCGAGCCGGCGCGGTCGTAGACGACTTTCGAAGGGCGCTGCGAGGCGCCTTTCTCGCAGAAGTAGATGCCGACACGCTTGCCGCCGCGGACGATGGAGCGGGTGTCGACACCGTAGCGGCGCAGGGCGTTGACGGCGGACTGGCCGATCGGGTTGTCCGGCAGCTTGGTGACAAAGGCAACGTCTTCGCCGAAGTTGGCCAGCGAGACCGCGACATTGGCTTCGCCGCCGCCATAGACGACTTCGAAGGATTCGGCCTGGACGAAGCGCTCGAACCCGGGCGGCTGCAGACGCAGCATGATTTCACCGAACGTGATGATCCTGGACATGGGAAACCTCCATCATTTGCTCCGGCCGCAGCCGGTTCCTTTATCCGGCCGGAGCCGGTTCCGCTTTACGCCGGCCTGCAGCCGGCTCCTGATTCAATGCAGACGATCTGGACAACCTGCAGCATCCCTGATGGGACACCTCAAACTGTGTCCTTAGTGTATAATGAATCTCATTCGAAATGTCGGTTCGGATTGCGAAAAAATCGACGATCCTTGACCGGGCGTCTGGCGGAGGTGGAGATGGCCATGATGGAGGGCAGTGGGCGGAACCGCCAGAGCGGAGAGGTCTATGATCCGAAAGGGCTGCGCGGCGGCCTTTTCCTTGATTACCACCTGGACAGCCGCCCCGGGCGGATCAATGCCCACGACCACCTGGCGCATGAGCTGATTTTTGTCGTAGGCGGCGCTGCCCGCTATACGATCGGCGACGCAGTCTATGATCTGCAGGAAAACAGCCTGCTGATGGTCGGCCGGCTCGAGCGGCACAGCATCGAGATCACACGCACGCCCTACCGGCGCATCTTCATGCTCATCGACGCCACCTATGCCCAGTCAGTGCTCAAGAATCCGCGCCTCATGCAGTCGTTCGCCAACCGGCCCGAGCGCTACCGCCAGAAGCTCAGCTTCGAGCCGGCGATCTTCAGCGAACTTGTCGCCACCCTCGACGAGATCGCCGGCGAGCAGATCCTGCGCCGGCCCTTCCATCGCGAGGCCATTGCGGCCCTGTTCCAGCACCTCATGATCAGCCTGTACCGCGTCTCGCACCAGGACCAGAAGGCTGCACCGCTGACGGCTACCCAGGAGCAGGTCCTGAAGGTGCAGCAGTACATCGACCTCAATGCCGGCGAGGACCTGTCGCTGGACAGCCTGGCCAGCCGGTTCTT
>CAYOHO010000305.1:0-3426 GCA_964403755.1 uncultured Oscillospiraceae bacterium | reverse complement strand
CATCACCACAGGAAACGACCGCCAGCCCGCCACACGGGAACTTCGGTCATCGGCTGCTGAAAGACGGCAGCTCAACGACAGCCGGCAGGAGACCGGCATGTCCCGGGAGGATATTTCTTGGAAACCGAATTGAAGCTTCGCTTCTTGCGCGAAGACGGCCCGAAGCTGCTGGATGAAGACATGTGGCTTCGGGATCTTTTGATGCCCGGCTCACTCGTCACCAAGGACATGGCCAGCATCTACTACGACACCCGCAGCCACGCGCTCCAATCCCTCAAGGCCTCGCTCCGCGTCCGCGTCGAAGGCGACGACCGCGTCATCACGGTCAAGCGCGACGACGGGTTCGATGAGGAGCGCAACGGCCTGCACCAGCGCATGGAATGGTCGGTCACGCTCGATGACGATACCGAGATTGACACCGACCTCACGCGCGGCTTCGACACGGATGCCTTCATGCGCTATGCCACCAGCGACGGCGACCCCGACGAGTCCCTGCTCGAGGTCATGGACCTGATCGAGGACAAGCCGCTGGTCGAGGTCTGCCGGGCCGACTTTGTCCGCCGCAGTGCCTATGTCGGCTATGGCGACACCCTTATGGAGATGTCGCTCGATACCGGCGAGCTCTCGGCCGGTGACCGCAGCGAAGCATTCCAGGAACTGGAGATCGAACTCAAGGAAGGCGATGCCCGCGACCTCTTCGCCCTCGGCGAGGAGATGCTCGCCCGCTTCCCGGTGGCGCCGGAGACCCGCAGCAAGTACGGCCGCTGCCTCTCCCTGCGCGGCCATGCCTGACAGCCGCGTCGACCTGGCCATTGTCGGCGGCGGCGCCGCCGGCCTGACCGCCGCCATCACGGCAGCCAGGCAGCTCAAGTCCCGGCGCGGCGTCCACATTGTCGTGCTCGAGCGGCTTGACCGGGTCGGCAAGAAACTGCTGGCCACCGTAAACGGCCGCTGCAACCTCACCCATGCCGATGCCGGCATCGATTCGTACCATGGACGCGATCCCCGCTTCGCCCTCGGCGCCCTGCGCCGGTTCGACAGCCAGGCCACAGTCGCCTTCTTCCGCGAACTGGGCATGCTCTGCCGCACCGAAGCCGACGGGCGCGTCTTTCCCTACAGCCTCCAGGCCAACACCGTCCTCGACACCCTGCGCCAGGCCGCCGCCCGCCATGCGGTCGAGCTGCGCACCGGCTTCGAGGTCGCGCGCATCGAGCCGGCCCAGCCGCTCTACATCGGCAATGAGCCCCTGACCGACGGCACCGGCTTCGAACTCTTCTCCACGACTGGCGAACACATCTCGGCCCGACGTGTCATTGTCACCGCCGGCGGCTGCGCCAGCCCTGCCCTCGGCAGCAATGGCAGCGGCTTCGCCCTGCTCCAGGCCCTCGGCCATGAGCTCGTGCCCCCGCGTCCGGCCATCGTCCACATCACGACCGAAACGGCCGTCGTCAAGCCGCTCACCGGCATCAAGGTGCAGGGAAGGGCCCGCCTGTTCGAAGGCAGCCGTGAAATCGGCGCTGAAGACGGCGAGATCCTCTTTACCGACGATGGCCTCTCCGGGCCGCCGATCCTGCAGCTCGCCCGACTGGTGAGCGAACGCGTCGCTTCGCCCGACAAGGCGGAAGCCCCGTCCGGCGAAACGGATGGAAAGTCGGTCGCTGCGGCAGACGGCAAGGCGGCTGCTCCGGCAGACGGCAAGGCGGCTGCTCCGCCCGAGCTCCACGTCGTGCTCGACCTCATGCCGGAGTACGACGCGGCTGCCCTTGTTGCCCTGCTGGCCGAGTTCACGCCGGCCACCGCCGGCCTGACCCTCGCCGACGTGCTCAACGGCTTCCTGCACAAGAAGCTGGCCGCTACCGTGGTCCGCCTCGCCCTCAGCCGGCCGCTCACGGAACCGGCCGCCTCACTTGCCAAGCCCGAGCGCCAATTGCTCGCCGCCATGATCAAGAACATGCCGGTCCGTGTCACCGGAACGCGCGGCTTCGCCTTCGCCCAGGTCACGGCCGGCGGCATCGCCACGGCCGGCTTCCGCCCCGACACGCTCGAATCGCGCCTGGTTCCCGGCCTGTACGCCGCCGGCGAAGTCCTCGACATCGACGGCGACTGCGGCGGCTTCAATCTGCAATGGGCCTGGGCCAGCGGTGTCCTCGCCGCCAGCCGCGCCGCAAATGCGCTGCTGCAGGCCGACGAGCCGGACAGCGGCAAGCCGCGCCGCGGTGAAGGACGTCCGGCGGATTCGCGCAAATCTGGCGATGCCAGCAGACCCGGTGAAGCCGGCTTGCCTGGCGACGCCTGGCGCAAGGGCGGCCGCCCCGATGGCGGCAGACCCGGTGACGCCAGCAGGAAACGCCGATGAATACGGTTGAAATCCAGCTGCCCTATACGCACAGCGAGGCCGACCTGAGCGAAGCCTTCGCCCGCAAGACCGGCCGGCGCTCCGCCGGGGCCGGCGACTTTACCATCCTGCGCAAGTCAATCGACGCCCGCAAGAAGCACGACATCCGCATCGTCTACCAGCTGGCGCGCACCGCCGAATGCCCGCCGGTGGAAGGCATCGCCGCGCTTGCCCGGACCGCGCTGCCTGAATCGGACCGGCCGCGCGTCGTCGTGGCCGGCGCCGGCCCGTCCGGCCTGTTTGCCACACTCTTCCTGGCCCTGTCCGGCTGCCGACCGCTGCTCATCGAGCGCGGCCAGCCGGTCGAGCAGCGCCAGCTCGACGTCGCCCGTTTCTGGCAGGGCGGCGTCCTCGACCCCGAGTCGAACGTCCAGTTTGGCGAAGGCGGCGCCGGCACGTTCTCCGACGGCAAGCTCGCCACCGGCATCCGCGATCCGCGCTGCGCCGCCGTACTCGAGGAGTTCGTCCTCCTCGGCGCACCGCCGGAAATCCTCTTCCTGGCCAAGCCCCACATCGGAACCGATCGCCTGCGCCAGGTCTGCGCCGCGATGCGCGCCAAGATCCTGGCCCTGGGCGGCGAGATCCGCTACGGCACACGCCTCGCCGGCCTCGTGACCACCGCTGGAACCGGCAGCGGAGCCGAACGCCTGACCGGCGCCCTGCTCGCCAGCGCCAGCGCCAGGCGCCAGGCTGCCGGCGGTGGTACAGGTGCCGGGAATGCCGGCAGCACAGTCCATGGCAGCGCAGTGGAGAGGACTCCGGCCAGCTCGCCTGCTTCAGACAGCCTGGCTGAGGTCCCGGCCGACGCCCTGGTCCTTGCCATTGGCCACAGCGCCCGCGATACCTTCCGCATGCTCCAGGACAGCGGCATCACCATCCAGCCGAAGCCATTTGCGGTCGGCGTGCGCATCGAGCATCGCCAGGACATGATCGACCGCTCCCAGTATGGCGCCGCTGCCGGCCATCCCGCCCTGCCCCCGGCCGAGTACCGCCTCTCCTGCCATCTGTCCAGCGGGCGCTCTGTCTACACC
>CAYOHO010000304.1:0-3429 GCA_964403755.1 uncultured Oscillospiraceae bacterium | reverse complement strand
GCCGGAGAGCTTGGACTCGGCAGTATCGACCAGCTTGGACGTTTCCGTTTCCTCGTCGTAACCAAGCTCAGCGATTTCATTGCCCACCCTGATGAGGTTGCGGGCCGTTGCGTCATGGCGCACAATGTCAGCGTAATGCCGCACGGAAGTGGCACCCGGACAACTCTCCGCGAGAGAGAAGATGTAGCCACGGTCCTCCTTGAACTTGTTCCCGATGGTAACCATGTCCACTGACGACTCATCCTCCAGCCAGCGGGCCACAATCTCATCGAAGATTTTGCCATCACGCTCTTTGTAGAAGTCTGCCGCAGTCAGCATCTCACTGGCAACGCTAACAGCGGAGGGGTTCACCAGCATAGCACCAAGAACTGCCATTTCAGCAGTCTCATCCCACGGGACGTTCTTCATACAGTGGCCACCTTCCCCGGATGGAGTGACTTACCGTCCTCTTCCTTATCCATGACACGCTCACGGCTCCATGCACCACACTTCTTGCAGACGAACCGCTTGTAGGTGCTGGTGTTGGTAGTGTAACGGCCACGCCACTCAGTCTTCTTGCTGCCACAGCGCGGGCAACCGTCTTCCTTGCGTACACTGACGTTGGGATGGTTGGTGATGTAGGGACGTAGCTTGAGGTAGAGCTTCTCCAGCAGCACTACGTCGTTGTTGTTGTACTTCACCATCTTCTCCCAAGCCTTCTCGTCACCAGCAATGCAGTCATGCCAGAGGCTAGCGTGGGTAGTCTTAGGCTTGGTGCCCAGCCCCAGCATGTGACACAGGTCATTCAGGCTGTTAGACGGAAAGCGGAAGAACCTACGTGCAGCCAGCAGCGTGTCCACGGTCTTGTATGGACTAGGCGGTGGGAAGCCGTGCATCATGAACCTAGCGGCGGCCACCCTGTTGTCGAACTTCTTAGCGTTGTGAGCAACCACGATGTCTGCGTCGTCCATCAAGTCCCAGAGGACAGTAGTCACGGCAAGGTCATCGTCGTCACCATTGGTGTTGTCGTTGCTTACGGCCTTCTCGCCCAGCCACTTCCAAGACACGCTCATGATTTCAGGCTCACGCTCCACCCTGATGACTCTGGTATCCCACATCTCGTAGGTCCAGCCAAGAATGGGCGTAATCTCTAGGTCATAGAGTAGTATGTTCAAAAGTCCTCCATTATCTTCTCGGTCTGAGTGAAAGCGTAGTCCAGCAGCAGATTGCTGTGTGAACGCCCAGCCTTCGTAGCCACCCAAGGGTCACCATCCTTCTCCCTCTTGGCGAGGCAGGATGTCCTCGTGTCTGGCTTGCACTCAAGAGTGTACTTACAGTAAGGCTGGCGGCAAGCACTATCAGGCTCCAGCTTCAGTTCCTTGCCCCAACTCCTAACCTCAATAACCTTAGGAAGCTTGGGCGGTAGGTGGGGAAGGTTGTCCCTCACGTTCTCAAGCAGAACCATCTCCTTGAGCACATCATCATCACTCAGCGTCACCTCAACCTCGATAGGAGTATTGGTGCCGCCTCTATCAAAGTATGCAAGAAGGGGTGAGGCGTATAGCTGGTACTTCTCACGAAAGTAGATGTCATACGCCATTGCCTGAAGGTGGTAGTAGTGGTGCTTGGTGGGAAGGTCAGGCTTGAAGCTGCTAGGATAGACAGACTTCACCTCGATGACGCGGCGACCATTGTACTCAGCGAGGATGTCACACCGGCCACCCCAGTTCACATGCTCAGGGGTAACGTCAGTAATGGGGGCATCCTCTTGGTAGGTGAGTACGTCGTCGCCAAGTGCCTCAATGAGAACATCCTCGATGTGTTCAGCGAGGTCGAACATGATGGTGCTGTTGATGTCCTGCTGCTCGGAGCGAGGGTCTTGCTCAGTCTCCAGCATCCGGTATGCTATCTGACGGTGGCACTTACCAAGGTCAGTTAGGAACAGCCTCTTGGGGTCACGGTCCTTGTGCGTCTTCTGATTGTTCAGGTACTCTGCGTAGATGGCGGATAGTGACATGCAACCTCCAAGGGGGCCAGCCCCGAAGGGCCAGCCCCCACCTCGTAGTTCCTTAGCTGGTTTCCTTCAGCCAGTTATGCGCAATGGCATCCATGCTGGACTTGGGGATGGAGAAGTACGTAGTGCCAGTGTAGCCATTCCAGAACGTGACAGGCTCAAACCTGTTCTTGTAGTAGTCCACCTTCAGACCATCATCGTAGATGCGAAGGGGCATGCAGCACTTCTCAGCCGAAGCCTCCTCGTCATACCGCTCGCCACACAGACCGCACTCAAGGGACACAACCTTCTGAACATTCATTTCTTACCCCATCCCTTCTTCCTCCGTTTGCCAGAGGGTTTCGGAAACGCTATCCCACTGTCCTTGCTGTAATCCATCGCTGGACCCTGCTTGGTCACCTCTTTGCGGAGGTCTTCCAGTTCCTTCTTTGCCATCAGAAGGGGATGTCGTCGTCACCAGTGTTGCCCCCAGCACCCTCTTCGCTTCCGCTATCAGCCACTCCAGCGTCAGCACTTTTGGGCGCACCACCATTGAGGTAGTCAAGGACAACGCCAGCCACCGTGGGGAAGTGAGTAGCAAGCTCATCCATAGTGACACCAGCGTCAGCGAGATAGGACATGGCGCAGTTAGCAGCGGTCTGACGCTTGCCAACCTCCGGGTCATACGTGCTTTCCTTCTTCATGCTACCGCCTCCACGATTGCCACCACCCTGATAGGAACCGCCGCCACCCTGATAGACAGGCTTCTCAGGCGGGTCAATGGGACCGTCGCCATCACGCCAGAACCTAGCGTTGTTGACCCACTTCATCTCGACAGGACCACGGGAACCCTGAAACTGGCTGATGTTGAAGTCAATCTTGTACTTCTCTCCGACAGCCCAGTGACCATTGAACTCCTGCTTGTTGCAGTTGTAGGTGAGGTTAGCGGTTGATTTGAATTTGACCGTTCCGGGCTTAGTTCCACCGATGATTTCACGAATCTCGATGATGTGAATCAAAGCTCTCTCCTTAGTTAGAAGTAGTTAGAGAGGGGAAGAGAGAGAAGCTAAGGCTCTTTAGCCTCACTACTTCTCTCTCTATCCCTTTACTAGTTTAGCACCGAAATCGGCTGTCAATAGATGACAACGATTAAGGTTGTGTTAAGATTCGCTGTTGACGTTCCCGGCAGCAAGAATCATGGCCAGAGCAGCAACGATGCCGCTAGCAGACTGAATCCACTGGTCAAGCTGCTCCTGCGTGACGACGCCGAACGCCACCATCGCAACCGCAGCGGCGGCAACGATGCCGTAGATAGCCTTGCGCTTACCCGGTGAGAACAAGTCCCTGAGGAAATCCATATTACACCTCCTCCTCTTCATTGTAGAAGTTCCGCGATGCAATCTGGCTGGAGTGCCAGTTCATCGTAGCTACCGCCAGCATCCCAATGATGTGGTCGT
>CAYOHO010000303.1:0-3430 GCA_964403755.1 uncultured Oscillospiraceae bacterium | reverse complement strand
TTCTTTGCCGGACCGGACGGCGAGCGGCTGGAGCTGAACGAGCGCCTCTAGGCCGTCGCCTGACCTGAACCCGTCGACTTCAAAGCCGGCCGTCCAGGCCATTCAAGCGAGGGCTCCGTTCATGAAGCAGTATCTGCGCAACCGTGTCAGCAAGTCCGCCAGCTATGTGGAAATCCTCCTGTCCGTGTTCATCATGCTGGGCACGGCCATCGTATCGGTCACGCTCGCCCGTGACCTGGTGCATGCTCTGACTGGGCTCCTGCAGGGCGAGGCTGCCTTTTCCTTCGAGTCATTTGTCGGCCAGATCATGCAGCTGATCATTGGCGTCGAGTTTGTCAAGATGATCTCGAAGCACACGCCCGAAAGCACGATCGAGGTGCTCATGCTGGTCGTGGCGCGGAAGATCATCGTCGATGAGCCGGCCTTTACCGACATTTCGATCGGCATTGCCTCGATCGCCGCCCTGTTCCTGATCAAGCGCTTCCTGACGCAGAAGACGAATCCGGACGGCTGCATCCTCGAAGGGGAGACATCGATTGGAGAGGCGAACGCCATCCTGCGGACGCGCCTTGAAACCAGCCTGACCACCATACGCGACCTGGTGACGGCAGCCATGGAGGAGCAGCGCATCCTTCCCGTATCGGGCGCCCAGGTTCTCATTGGCCAGCATGTCTTCAAGATCTATTCCATGCGCGACGGAACCATCGACGCCGTGGAGGCGATCCCGGCCCGGCGTTCCTTCCGCTGGCCAGCCTGGCCAGCCCAGGTCCGCCAGCCGATGAAGCAGGATGGCGGCAAGTAGAAGCAAGTAGCGACAAGCAGCAGCAAGTAGCGACAAGAAGCGGCAAGTAGCGGCAGACAGCAGCAGACCGCAGCAGAGTGCAGCAGGCAGCGGCAGACCGCGCAACTTGCAGCAGACAGCGGCAGACAGTGGCAGGAATGCGAGGAAGCAGATGATGACATCCAGGGAAAGAGTCATGGCCGTGCTCGACCACGGGATTCCCGACCGGGTTCCGCTCGACATCGGCGGCATCAACAACACCGGCATGCACCAGCTGGTCGAACGCCAGCTCAAGGAACGGCTCGGACTTGCGGACCATGGCTATGAGGTGAAGGCCCTGAGCCAGTTCGTCACGGTACCCGACCCGAGCATTGTCGACTGGTTCGGCGTCGACACCTGCTCGATCTACATCAGCGAAGCGCACCCCTGGATCGATCATGGCGACGGCACGTTCACCGACATGTGGGGTATCGGCTATCGGCTCAATCCCGACGGCTACTACTACAACATGGTGCGGCATCCGCTGGAAGATGCAGAATTGCCAGCCGATCTGGATGCCTACACGCTTCCGCCGCCCCACGAAGGCATGCTGGCGGGCCTGTCCGAACGCCTCGACGCCAACCGCGACAAGTGCTGTATCCTCGAGGGACTGCGCGAGCCCATGTTCGGCCTGCCTTCCTGGCTGCGCCGCAACGACAACTTCTATGTCGACCTCCTGATCAACGAGGCGCTGAGCGATGCCCTGCACGAGAAGCTGCTGGACTACTACAAGACGCTGGTCGACTTCATCATGACCCGAATCGGCGACCGCATCGACGTGGTCAAGCTGGCGGACGACATGGGCGCCCAGAACGCGCTGATCCTGTCGCCCGAGACCTACCGGGCCCGGATCAAGCCCTACCAGAAGGCGCTCTACGGCCATATCAAGGACCGCTACCACAAGAAGATCCTGCTCCATTCCTGCGGCTCGATCCGCCCGATCATCGGCGACCTGATCGAGATTGGCGTCGATGCGCTCAATCCGGTCCAGATTTCGGCCGATGACATGGATCCCACGATGCTGAAGCGCGAATTCGGCCGCGACCTCACATTCTGGGGCGGCGGCATCGACACCCAGCATGTCCTCTCAACCGGCACGCCGGAGCAGGTCAAGGCCGATGTCCGTCGCAACCTGTCCATCTTCAAGCAGGGCGGCGGCTACGTCTTCGCCCAGGTCCACAACATCACGCCAGGCGTGCCGGTCGACAACATCCTCGCCATGTACGAGGCCTACCGGGAAAATTGCACCTACTGAACAGAATCGCTGAGAAATCCGGCCGGCGGTGCCTGAGGCAATGTCCGGCAATCCACTTCCGTTGAACGGCTATTCGTGCGGCGGAGGCGAATCCGGCCGGCACAAAGGAGCGCGAACCATGCTGGAGGGACAGCCTGTCCTCGAACTGATCGCCAAGCGCCGTTCCGTGCGCTCATTTTCCGACCAGCCAGTCGAGCCGGAAAAGCTCGCCCGCCTCGATGCCATCCTGGCTGAAGCCGTCAAGGCCGGCCCGCTGGCCGGACTGCCCCTGCCTCCGCGCTTCCTGCGCATCCAGGTGACTGGTGCGGACGGGAAGGGCAGTCGGGTCGGGACCTATGGGACTATCACCGGTGCCGGCCACTACCTGATTGGCATCATGCCCAGGGAAGCGAAGCGGATGGAGCGGTTTGGCTACGCCTTCGAATGGATCGTGCTGGCCGCGGCTGCTCTGGGCCTGGGCACCTGCTGGCTCGGCGGCATCTTCGACCGGGCCGGCGTCTCGGCCAGCGTGCCGCTGCGAGATGACGAGTTCATCCCGATCATCTCGCCGCTTGGCTATCCCCGCGAACAGTTGAGCGTGGCCGACCGCATGCTGAGGCAGGCAGCCGGTTCCGACCGGCGCAAGGGCTTCGGCGAGCTGTTCATTGAAGGCCGCACCATGGAACCGCTGACCCGCACGGATGCCGGCCGCTACCGCCAGCCGCTGGAGATGGTCCAGCTCGCCCCTTCCGCCTCAAACAAGCAGCCCTGGCGGATTGTCCGCCAGGGCTCCCGATACGATTTCTACCTTCAGCGTACCCGCGGCTACAGGCTGCCCCTCTATGACATCCAGCGCAATGACCTGGGCATTGCCCAGTGCCATTTCGAATTGAGCGCCCGCGAGCTCGGCCTGGCAGGCCACTGGGCGGAGGGCGAGCATGCTGCGGTTGATGCGTCAGCAGCAGCGCCGGCACCAGCAGACGGCAGTCCAGCAGCAGCGGCTGGCGGGCCAGGCCGGCTGCCGGCTGGCTTCGAGTACATCAGCACCTGGATCGCCGAGGCCTGAGTCGTCCGTCAGATTCCGGCCTTTTCGATCAGGGTAGCGAGGTAGCGTGACTTCATCTGATCGCTGGCCATGATCTGCTTCAGCGGCGGAAGCCGCAGGATGGCGCCGAGTACCGCGGCCATGGCACGATGGCTCAGGTGGGCCTGGTTGTCGAAGATCAGGTTCTGCAGCTTGCCGCGTTCGATGGCCATCATGACAATGCGGTGAACGCTGCTGACCGGCGTCACGACACGTTTCTCGCGCTGCACCAGCATCAGGGCGCCGCGTGTCGGGCAGGCGCGCACACAGACGCCGCAGCCGAGGCAGACCC
>CAYOHO010000302.1:0-3435 GCA_964403755.1 uncultured Oscillospiraceae bacterium | reverse complement strand
GCCAAGAATCCGCCGCTGGCGGTGCAGCCTGCAACTGAAAGCCAGAAGGGTACGATCAAGTATTTTGTGATTGTGGCGCTGCTCTTTCTGGCGCAAGTGGGGGTCGGCGGGCTGATTGCGCATTATCGGGCAGACCCGGGCAGTTTTTATGGGCTTGATCTGACGAAGCTGCTGCCGAGCAACCTGGTACGCACGTGGCATCTTCAGCTTGCCATTTTCTGGATTGCGACCTCTTATATTGCGGGGGCGCTGTTTTTAGCGCCGATTATGAGCGGCAAAGAAGCCAAGAAGCAGAGCCTGCTGCTGAACGTGCTGTTTGGCGCGCTGGTTTTGGTGGTGGTCGGCAGCCTGGTAGGCGAATGGCTGGGGATTCAGAACCTGACCGGCAAGTTGTGGTTTTGGCTGGGCAACCAGGGTTGGGAATACCTGGAGCTGGGACGGGTATGGCAGTATCTGCTGGTGGTGGGGCTGCTGTTCTGGCTTTTCTTGCTGGTTCGGGCGCTGAGAGGCGCCAGGCAACACCCCGGGCGCAAGGAGATTGTTGAGCTGTTCATTTTTGCGGCGATTGGTATTCCCCTTTTCTATGTGCCTGCCATGTTCTTTGACAGCACGACGAATTACACGATTGTGGATACCTGGCGCTTCTGGATTATTCACCTGTGGGTGGAGGGTTTCTTTGAGCTTTTCGCCACGGTGATGGTTGCGATCATTTTCTTTGTGTTGGGGATTGTTTCGAAGAAGACGGCGCTGCGGGTGATTTACCTGGACGCCATTTTGTACCTGGCTGGCGGGTTGGTTGGCACGGGGCACCACTGGTATTGGACGGGGCAAACCAACCTGACGATTGCGTTGGCGGCTGTGTTCTCGGCGCTTGAGGTGGTACCGCTGACGCTGCTGACGCTGGACGCCTGGGACTTCATCAAGATTACCCGCGGTGATTGGGAGGTGGTTACCAAGCATAAATGGACTTTCTACTTCCTGATGGCGGTGGGTTTTTGGAATTTCCTGGGGGCGGGTGTGTTCGGTTTTCTGATTAACATGCCGGTGATCAGTTACTTTGAGGTTGGGACGATGCTGACGCCGAATCATGGGCACGCGGCGATGATGGGTGTGTTTGGCATGCTGAGCCTTTCGCTGATGGTTTTTGCACTGCGCCAGGTGCTGAAGGATGATGCCTGGAAGAAGGTGGAGAGGTTCATCAAGGTGGGCTTCTGGGGGTTGAATATCGGCCTGCTGCTGATGGTGGTGCTCTCGCTCTTCCCGGGCGGTGTGTTGCAGTTGATTGACGTGATTAACAACGGTTATTGGCATGGGCGTTCTTCGGCCTTTATGACGACCCAGGTGATGCGCACGATTGAGTGGACGCGCATGGTGCCAGACTTGATTTTTGCGGTGCTGGGTGTAATACCGATTGTGATTGCGGTGGTGTTGACTTACTTTGCGGTGAAAGCCGAGAAGAAGCGCGATGCGAACCCTGCTGCGAATTAGCGGGTTGTGAACCCCGCGGGGCTGCCGCGGGTTGGATTGAGACGAAGACCAGGTTTGTTCGATCAGCTCTGATGAAGTTGATTGAACGCCTGGTTTTTAATTTAAGCGCGAGTCCCCTGCCCTGCTGCGCGCAGGTGCGGTTTGGTTTATGGTAATGTATACACGCAATAATTTTATGCGGCGGTAGGCTAGTTTTGCGCTTATTTTGCCATTTTTCGCTGGTATTTCTGCTTTGGATTGTATAATTACTCATTGAAGTTGAGCTGGTGTTAAGGGCTTTGATGATTCTCACGCGATGTTGAATGGAGACTTTATGACTGTAGAGACGACTGACAAGTTTAAACGCGCTGCGCGCACTTCCACTGTGCTCTTCTTTCTCTTTATGCTGCTGCATCAGACGGACAAGCTGCTGATTGGACCGCTGCAGCCGCAGGTGATGGAAACGTTCAACATGACGTACACCCAATGGGGGTTGATCAACACGGGGGCGCTGCTGGTGGGGGCGATCCTCTACCCTGTTTGGGGCTGGCTCAACGACCGATACAACCGCGGTAAGCTGCTGGCGCTGGCCTCTTTCATCTGGGGGTCGACGACGTGGTTGTCTTCGATTGTGAAGACTTTTCCGGGCTTTTTGGCTGCCCGATCTTCAACGGGTATTGATGAGTCGAGTTACCCGGGGATGATGAGCCTGCTGGCCGACTATTACCCGCCCAGCAAGCGCGGCAGGATTTTCGGGACGATGCAGCTGACCGGACCGATTGGCTACCTGCTGGGGATGGTGCTGGCGCTGGTTCTCGGCGGGATGATCGGCTGGCGCTCGATCTTCGTGATTACCGGCATGCTGGGGATCTTGCTGGCGATTGCGATTTTCTTCGGGGTGAAGGATGTGCCGCGCGGCAGCAGCGAGGCGGAGCTGAAGGGGGTGGAGACTTCGAAGTATAAGTTCAACTGGCAGACGGCACTTTCGATCTTTAAGAAGCGCAGCTTGATTTTTGTCTTCGCGCAGGGGTTCATTGGGGTGTTTCCGTGGAACACGATTACGTATTACATTTTCGGTTATTTAGCCACCGATCGCGGCTATGACAGCAATACGCAGTTGATGATTATGGCGCCGGCGGTGTTGTTTATGGCGTTGGGAAACCCGGCGGCGGGTATGTTGGGTGACTATCTTTTCAGTAAGACGCGGCGCGGGCGGCTGATTGCAGCGGCGATTGGGATCTTTTTGGGCGCGGTGCTGCTGTATTTTACGATGAGCACAGGCAACGACCAGGTGCTGTTGTTTGCGGTTTTGTTGATGGGCACGGCTTTCTTTATGCCGTTTGGCGGACCGAATGTGCTTTCGACGATTTTCGATGTGACGCTGCCCGAGGTGCGCTCGACTGCCAATGCGATTCAGAATTTCATTGAGCTGATCGTCTCGGCCACTTCGCCGCTGATTGCGGGGATTATTGCCGACCACTTCACGGTGGGGACGGCGATTTTGAGCATCAGCCTGATTGCGTGGGGGTTGTGCTTTGTGTTTATTTTGATTGCGATTGTGCTGATCCCCGCGGATATTAAGGCGATGCACGGGCAACTGCAGGAACGGGCGATGGCGGAGGATGTGCTGAAGAAGCCCGATTAACAGGTGATATATGACCTGCACCTGCCCGATTGAGGGTGTGTAAACGAGGTATGGGACGCCTGCGGCGCTTGCTGCAGGCGTTTTGGCTATTTTGCGGCGCCTGCCCCTGCCGGGCATTGAGGGGCTGAGGGGCGGCGCGGTGGTGATGGTTGCGTTAACTGTAGAAACAATAGAAAACAATTCGGTTTGGGCGGAGACCAGCGGTCATCCGCGGCTTGATTCTATTCGTCATCGTCTTCGTCGGCATCGGCGTCTTCGTCATCTTCGTAGTCATTGTCCTCTTCATCATCTTCGTCATCGTATTCATATTCGTCGTCGTCATC
>CAYOHO010000301.1:0-3456 GCA_964403755.1 uncultured Oscillospiraceae bacterium | reverse complement strand
GACCGCTCATCGTTTGTCGTGGCCTACCTCAAGCAGCATGGCATCCGGCAGGTCGATGTCATGGTTGCGACCCATTATGATGATGACCACCTCAACGGTCTCGTCGGTGTACTCAACGTATTTCCGGTCGGTCAGGTGTTCGACGCCCGCTACATCGCCGATACGCGCGTGTTTGCGTCCTTTCGGGAAGCCATCCGCAGCCGGGGCATTCCCGAGCAGTCACCAGCCCAGAAGCAGACGATCCGGCTCGGCGGCGCCGACATCACCTTTGTAGCGCCAAAGGCCTATGGGCACGCGGCCGAAAATGACGACTCGATCTGCGTTCGGGTAGCCTTCGGCCAGACCAGCTTCCTGATCATGGGCGATCCATCGGCCGACGCCGAGCAGCAGATGCTTGCCCAGAACCTGAAGTCGGATGTGCTTCTGGCCGCCCATCACGGCAGCGACGGCAGCAGCTCGAGCACCCTGCTCGCCAATGTCCGCCCGGCATATGCCGTCATCTCCTGCGGTGCGGGCAATCCATACGGTCATCCCGGCAGCAGCACGCTGAACCGGATCCGCACAGTCGGGGCGGCACTCTACCGGACCGACCGCCAGGGGACGATCATCTGCACCAGCAACGGCCAGACCCTTGCCTGGGACAAGCAGCCCTGCAATGACTTCACGCCCGGTTCGGCCACCGCCGGCACGACGGCCGGCGCATCAGCCGCCACGACAGCAGCCGGGACGGCCGCCTCGACCGCTGGCGGCACGTCGGCAGGCGGCACAGCCCGGTCGTACGTGCTCAACATCAGCACCAGGAAGTTTCACCTGCCATCCTGCAGCTCCGTTCCGACCATCAAGGCCAGCAACCGGCGGGACGTGACCGAGACCCGTGACTCAATCCTGGCCCAGGGCTATTCGCCATGCGGCATCTGCCACCCCTGACGCGCAGCGATGCTCCCGCCGATGGCGCGGCCGCGCAACGGCCGGCGAATTGCCCGACGACAGGCGACAAGGACCAGATACAGACGAAAAGCCGATGACAGAAGACAAGGACCGATGACAGATGATAAGGACTTATTTGAAATCGCCAGCATGACAGGAGGATTCAGCAATGGGAATCATGGAGCGGATGCGTCTTGACGGCAAGAAGATCTTCGTGACCGGCGGGGCGCGCGGAATCGGAATGAACATCGCCCGGGCGGTGGCTGAGGCCGGCGCCGATGTGGCACTGGTCGACACCGACCTGGCCGAGGCAGAGCAGACCGCGGCGCGCCTTGCCGATGAAACCGGGCGACTGGTTCTGGCGGTGCAGGCAGACGTGACCAAGCCGGCCGACGTCGAGGCGATGATCCGGACGCTGCTTGAGCGGTTCGGACGCATTGATGTCGCTTTCTGCAATGCCGGCATCTGTGTCAACCAGCCGGCGGAGACGATGAGCTACGAGGATTGGCGCCGGGTCATCGATATCAATCTGACCGGCGTCTTCCTGACGGCACAGGCGGCCGGACGCGTGATGATCGCCCAGGGAGGCGGCTCGATCATCAACACGGCCTCGATGTCGGCGCACATCGTCAACGTACCGCAGCCGCAGTGCGCCTACAACGCCTCCAAGGCCGGCGTCATCCAGCTGACGAAGTCGCTCGCCGTGGAATGGGCGCTGAAGAACGTCCGTGTCAACAGCATCAGCCCCGGCTATATCGGGACCGACCTGACCCTCAACTCACCATCGCTCAAGCCGCTGATCGAGCAGTGGAACGCCATGGCGCCGCTGCACCGGCTGGGCCGCCCGGACGAACTGCAGGCGATTGCCGTCTACCTCGCCGGCGACGCCAGCACGTTCACGACCGGCTCCGACTTTGTCATAGACGGCGCCTTCACCTGCATCTGACTCCCGGGCCGGAAAAGCAGGCAGTCTTGCGGCCGGCCAGCGGGGCCCCAGATGGGGAGCGCCCCGAGTGGCCGGTTTGCGCTATAATGAAGATAAACCGGAAACCTATTTACCGACCCGAAATGATGCTGCCTGGCGGGCAGCCGTCCCGCAGGCGTGGCCAAGGGCCACGCTGAAGCCGGACATGGCAGCCGGGCCGGCCCTGAAGGAGGGATCCCATGAAACGCGGCTTGATCGCGATCCTTGTTGTCGTTGCTATCATCGTCCTGCTGGCTGGCACCTTCATCGGCTCTTATAATGGCCTGGTGCAGCAGCGAGAGGCGGTCCGCGGATCGTTCCAGAACATTGACGCCCAGCTGCAGCGGCGCGCCGACCTGATCCCGAACCTGGTCGCTACCGTCAAGGGCTTTGCCGCCCAGGAGAAGTCCGTCATCGACAGCGTCACAAGCGCCCGGGCCAAGCTGGCCGGCGCCCAGACGGTTGACGAGAAGGCATCCGCCAACACCGACCTGAGCGGCGCGCTCAGCCGCCTGCTCGTGGTTGTGGAGAATTATCCGGATCTGAAGTCGGACGCCAATTTCCGTCAGCTGATGGATGAGCTGTCCGGAACCGAGAACCGGATCGCGGTCGCCCGCATCGACTACAACAATCTGGTGCGGACGTACAATACCCGCATCCGGACGTTCCCGACCAACATCATCGCCGGCCTGTTTGGCTTCACGGATGAAGCCTATTTCCAGGCAGCCCCCGGCGCAACCACCGTGCCGAGCGTGTCGTTCGGCGGCGGCTGGCTGATCGGGCGCATCGGCTGCTGACATGAAACCGTCGGCGCGTCTGGCCGGCCTTCTGGCCTTTGCCTGGGTGCTGCTCCTGGTGGCGGCACCCCTGCATGCCGTGGCCCTGACGGCCACCCTGCCGTCCCCAACCACCCAGTTCTATGTCAACGATGGCGCCAACGTCATCAGCGATGCGACCGAGCAGATGATTGTCAAGGACAGTGCCCTGCTGGCGGAGAAGACGGGCGCGCAGATTGTCGTGCTGACGGTGACGAGCCTGAACGGGCAGGTCCTCGAGACATATACGCTCAATGTCCTGCGTTCGTGGGGGATCGGCGACAAGACGAAGAACAACGGCGTGCTCATCTTCCTGTCCACCGGCGACCGCAAGAGCCGTATCGAGGTGGGTTACGGCCTGGAGGGACGGCTGCCGGACGGCAAGACCGGCCGCATCCAGGATGAGTACATGCTGCCATACTACAGCAGCGGCAGCTACGACGACGGAATCCGCAACGGCTATCTGGCCGTATTGCGGGAAACATGCGCTGAATACGGCATCGACCCGAAGACGATCGAGGATGCTGCTCCGACGGCGCCCACCCAGGGCAGCACACCCTGGTCCGCCATTCTGACCTTCCTGGTCATCATCTTCATCATCAGCAGCATTTTCCGTCGCGGCGGACGCGGCAGATACGGCGGCTTCGGCGGCGGTTACGGCGGCGGTTTCGGCGGCTGGGGCGGCGGCGGCTTCGGCGGCGGACGCGGCGGCTTCGGTGGCGGCGGCTTTGGCGGTGGCGGTTTCGGCGG
>CAYOHO010000300.1:0-3484 GCA_964403755.1 uncultured Oscillospiraceae bacterium | reverse complement strand
GTAGTAGCCCAGAACCGTGCCCACCTGGGTCTGCTGCAGCATGATCTCGGAGACATAGATGGCATAGGGGTCGCGGGTCCGCCGCCAGGGCAGGTCGCGATGCGACGCCTGATAGGCGGTCAGCAGGCGGCGCGCCCAGCTGGCCGGCGGCCGGCTTTCGCCAGCGGCATCCCGGCCGGTGAAGACTGGATCCTGACCAGGACCATCCTGATTCTGGTCTGGTGCTGCCGCCCCTGCATCACGGGCGATCGGTTCCCCATCACGGGCGATCGGTTCCATTTTAAGGGCGATCGGTTCGACATCTTTTCTCAAGTCATCTGACTGCATGGGCAACCTCGCGGTAAGTTTTCGGCCGGCGCCTCTGCCAGGGCAGAACATATAGCCAATCCGGCCCATTCTGGCTATATTGAATCAAACGCTGCCTGGCTGCCCGACGCCAACGCTTTGCGGCCTGGCGCAGCTACCCTGCCAGTGTACGCAAGGCACGGCCAGCCTGTAAAGCGCAGCTGGCGGCACCGGATCGGATTTTGCATGAACCGGCAGGCTTTATATCCGAGTAAAATAAGGTGCATTAAAGAAAAAATACAGGGCTATATGCTTGACAATGCCTGATATTAGGCATAGAATGG
Organism: uncultured Oscillospiraceae bacterium; assembly: GCA_964403755.1. Taxonomy (GTDB): domain Bacteria; phylum Bacillota; class Clostridia; order Saccharofermentanales; family UBA5734; genus JAXGXQ01. Next base: position 2,855 of record CAYOHO010000300.1, on the reverse strand, counting down.
TCCACATAAATAATATACTAAATAAGTATGAATTGATTCACGAATGGTTCGGGGCCGGATGCATGACCGGCCGGGAAGGACGCCTGACATGGCCAACATTGCTGCAAACCTGACAGACCTGATCGGCAACACACCCCTGCTTTCGCTCGGCAATATCCAGCGCAAGCTTGAGCTCAAGGCCGAAATCGTCGCCAAGCTTGAGTCGTTCAATCCGCTTTCCTCGGTCAAGGACCGGATCGGCTTTGCCATGATCCGCGATGCCGAGGAGAAGGGACTGCTGCAGCCGGGCGCCACCATTGTCGAGCCGACCAGCGGCAACACCGGCATTGCCCTCGCCTATGTCTGCGCCGCCCGCGGCTACCGGCTCATCCTGACGATGCCGGAGACAATGAGCGTCGAGCGCCGCAACCTGCTCAAGGCACTCGGCGCCGAGCTGGTCCTGACCCCCGGCCCGAAGGGCATGTCGGGCGCCATTGCCGCTGCCGAGGAAATCGTCGCCCAGAATCCGGGCTCCTATATGGCGCAGCAGTTCAGCAATCCGGCCAACCCGGAGATCCACCGCCAGACGACTGCGGTCGAGATCATCGAGGACACCGACGGCGTCGTGGACGTGTTCATTGCCGGCGTCGGCACGGGTGGCACGGTTACCGGCGTGGGCGAGGTCCTGAAGAGCCATATCCCCGGCGTCCGCATCATCGCGGTCGAGCCGGAGGACTCACCGGTTCTTTCCGGCGGCAAGCCGGGCGCGCACAAGATCCAGGGCATCGGTGCCGGCTTCGTCCCCAAGGTCCTCAATTGCGAAGTGCTCGACGAGATCCTCCCGGTCAGCAATGATGATGCCTTCGCGGCGGCCCGCATGGCGGCCCGCACCGAAGGCCTGCTGATCGGCATCTCCTCCGGCGCGGCCCTGCACGCCGCCATCCAGGTCGCCGGCCGGCCCGAGTACGAAGGCAAGCGCATTGTCGTCCTGCTCCCGGATACTGGCGAACGCTACCTGTCGACGCCGCTCTTCCAGCAGGAGTAAGCCGCGGCCGACCAGCCGAAGCATCCGCAGATACAGACAGGGCGCCAGCCGGAACCGCATCCGGATGGCGCCCTTTTGATGCTTTTAATAAACGGCGGCTGGTCCAGGTCAGTCGGGGATGCCGTCATGGTCGATGTCGATCATGCCGGCGGCGGCGGTTCCGAACATCTCGCGGCCCAGGAGGCGCTTTTCCGTACGCTCGCGCTCGACCAGCTCGCTCAGGGCGCGCCGCACCTTTTCCGGCCGGCGGACGCTGAGCAGAAAGAGCTGGTTGTCGGACTGGTCGGCCGTATAAAGCGTGAGGGTGCCGACGTTGAACAGCTTCTGCCACAGCGACTGGGTCAGCTTGATGTCGAGGATCCGGTAGAGCAGGGTCTCGTTGGTGACCGTGCGCAGCAGGCCGATGCGGATGATGAGGCGGTCTTCATCAAGGCTGTAGCGGGTGAACGACAGCGGCAGGCCGAGGCGGCGCCTCCGGTCCTTCCAGAGGATGGGCTTTTCCGGGATGTCGAAGATCGAGGCCTTGGGTGCGGGTGGCTGCTCTGACATGGGTTCCTCCTCCTTGCTGCAAACGGGTCCTGAGACCATTGTAGCCCAATTGCGCCCGCATGCAAGCCGGGATGCAGCCAACGGCCAGCAGCCCGGGGCCTGGAGCATGCCGTCCGAAGTCGCATGCTGCGGCCTGCCGGCTTCCGGCCCGAAGCCCGTGAGCGTCGGCTGCAGTCCCGGCTTGCGGCTGAACCGGCGCGGCACCTATAATGACAGTGTCCTGCGACGCCAACCGCTGCTGCGGCTCGGCCAGACAGACGGGACCCGGGGGAGCCATGCCGAGATTCTTCATCGAGACCATCCTGCCGCCGGATACGGCGGAATACACGATCCGGGGCGAGGATGCGCACCACATCCGCCAGGTGCTGCGCATGCAGCCCGGCGAGACGCTGACCGTCTGCGACGGGGCGCGTGTCGACTTTACCGGCCCCATCACCGGCTTCAGCGGCAACGGTGTCCAGGTCCGCTTTCAGGAACGGCACGCCAACCGGACGGAGCCGTCTTTCCGCGCCACACTCTACCAGGGCCTGCCGAAGGGCGACAAGTTCGACCAGATCATCCAGAAGTCTGTTGAGCTCGGTATCGGCCGGATCGTTCCGGTGGCCTGCCGGCGCAGCATCGTGAAGCTCGATACGGCGGATGCTGCCAGGAAGAACGTGCGCTGGAACCGGATCGCCCAGGAGGCAGCCAAGCAGTGCGGCCGCGGCAGCATTCCCGAAGTGGCCATGCCGCTATCCTTTGCAGCCGCCGTGGCTGAGGCCGCGCGCGCTGCGACGGTCGGGGCGCTGGCATTCGTACCCTATGAAGGCGAGCGCGAGCTCAGCCTGCGCCGCCTGCTCGAACAGCGACTGCCGGCCGATGCACCGTCTGGCCTGGCTGCCGCTGCGCAGCCAGAGGCGATGCCTGGCATGCCGGAATCCGCAATGGACGCCCGGCCGCAGGTTGCCTTCTTCATCGGCCCCGAGGGCGGCTTTGCCCCCGAGGAAATCGAGCAGGCCCTGGCCGCCGGCCTGGTGCCCGTCTCGCTCGGCCGCCGCATCCTGCGCACCGAGACCGCTGCCCCCGCCGTCCTCGCGATGCTCGGCTACCACTTCAACGACTTCTAGCACTTTGTCAGCCGCCGCGCCCCCTTTGAGCGGAAGCCCAAATGCGTTATAATAGATCGAATTATCGTCAGACATGAAGGAGTACCTGTCATGAAGATCAGCGCCCCGAAGGGGACCCGCGACATCCTGCCGGAAGAGATCGCCCGCTGGCAGTGGGTCGAGCGCACGTTTGCCGA
>CAYOHO010000299.1:0-3491 GCA_964403755.1 uncultured Oscillospiraceae bacterium | reverse complement strand
ACTCGGGCCGGACCTTTTCGTTCGTTGTCTGGCAGCGGGTCTTATTCCGCCGGATAGACGCTGACCTGCTTCTTGTCCTTGCCGAGCCGTTCGAAACGGACGGTTCCGGAAACCAGGGCATACAGCGTGTCGTCGGAGCCGATTCCGACGTTCAGGCCGGGGTGGATCTTGGTTCCGCGCTGGCGGAAAAGGATATTGCCCGCCAGAACCGGCGCGCCGTCGCCCTTCTTGGCGCCGAGCCGCTTGGAAGCGGATTCGCGGCCGTTGCGGGTGCTGCCGACGCCCTTCTTGTGCGCCAGAAGCTGCAGATTCACTTTAATCATGGCACCATGCACCTCCATTCATTCATCATTCGCTTCGATTACCCGGACATACTTGCGTCCGTAGCTGTCTTCGATCTGCCGGCAGCCAAGCGCCATCGCATCCATGATGGTCCGGGCGATGAGGTACTGCCCTGAGGGCATGTCCTCCGGCGGCGGTGTTGTGCACCGGATGTCGCCTTCGTCCGTCTGGTAGCGGATGGTCAGCTTGGCGATATCGATCAGGCTGCCGATGGCCGTCGTCGTGATGGCCGTAATGGCCGCGCAGACGATGTCGGAGCCCTCGGGGGCATAGCCGGCGTGGCCGGTCGCCGAGAACGAGCGGATATAGCCGTTCGGGGATCGCTTCAGCTTAATGGTAATCATGTCAAAGTCCGTGCTCTCTTGTGTTCGGGTCAGGCGTTGATCGCGGCGATCCGGACACGGGTGTAAGGCTGGCGATGGCCGTTCTTGCGACGGTAGCCCTTCTTGGCCTTGTACTTGAAGACGATGATCTTCTTGTCCTTGCCCTGCTTGACGATCTCGCCCTGAACGGCGGCGCCGTCGAGGGTCGGGGTGCCGACGCGAAGGCCAGCGTCATCGGAGACGGCCAGGACTTCGGCGAAGGTCACGCTTTCGCCGGCTTCGCCAGCGAGCTTCTCGACGAAGATCTCGTCGCCGACGCTGACACGGTACTGCTTGCCGCCGGTTGCGATTACAGCATACATGGTTGTTTTCCTCCTGCTAAACAGTCTCGCTGATAGGGGCATGCGCGCAGCATTTGAAAGCCCGTTTCATGCGGTCACCGAGACAGATTACCATCGCCGGCAGCGGTTGTCAATGAAAATCACGCCTTGCACCCGCATTTTCACGGCCTTCCGGGGACATTTGCCGACCCTTTCAGTACAGCGGGAAAGGCTGGAACAGCAGGAGAAGCAGCAGGCCCGCCAGCGCCGGGAGAAGCGGGCGCACGCCCGGTGCGCTGAGCGAGCGGGATACGGTCCGGACCGCCAGTAGCAGGACGGTGCCGGCCACTGCCGCCAGCAGGGCGCCCAGCGGATCGGCCGGACTGTCCGCCAGCTTGAGGGCGAAGAGGAACAGCGCCGGCAGCAGGCCATGGAGGAGGGCGATGAAGGCACCCATATCCGCTTCCGGCTGGCTGAAGGCGGACGAGAAGGGCAGCAGGGCCGGCAGCATCAGCAGGCCGAGCGGCAGGAGCAGCAGGAGCAGCAATCCGTAGGAGGCATGCAGGGTCAGTGCACCGGTCATGGTCTGAAGCCAGCCGGCGGCGGCCGCCAGCAGCAGCAGCGCCATGGCGGCGCTGGTCAGGGCGGGAGGCACGATCTGGCGCGCTCCCCGGACAGAATGCCGGCCGTGCAGGACCGCGGGACGGATGCCGGGAACGGTCTCTGGAACGCCGGCCGTCTCTGTATCGGTTGGACGGGCAATTAGGCGGCGGATGGTCTGGGCAATCAGCCACAGCCAGCCATAGATGCCAAGCAGCGCATAGAACCGGTAGCCGGTCGCAAGCCGGCTGTCGCCAGCCAGTGTGGCCAGCAGCTGGCCGGCCGGCAGGGCCAGGACCGCAGCCGGCAGATAAAGCGGCAGCGCGATTCCGGCTGGCAGCTTAAGGCCGACCGATCGCGCAGGGCCGGCTGACAATACCTGACCGGCTGTTCGCGCGGGTCCGGCGGGCGGTTCTTGGTCGGCTGTTCGCACGGGTCCAGCGGGCGGTAACTGGCGGGGATGGCTGGACTCGCGTGCCTGACGGGCGAGAATCGCTAGGAGCGGCGCGGCGATGAGCAGCAGCAGGGCTGTCAGGGCCATCAGGGTCCGGCTGTAGAGCGTGGCGGCCGTGGCGGACAGGCGGGCTGACGCTTCCAACTGCGCCGGCGCATCCGTAGCCAGCATATCGGCGGCTGACTGGACGGCGGCCAGCTGCAGGCGCAGCGACCAGCTGCTGCCGAGCGGGGTGAGGAGCGGCATCAGGGCCAGGCGGCGGCGGCCGTCGACCGAAAGCCAGGTTTCAGGCGCCAGCGGCTGGCCGCCGCGGAACCCGGGAAACAGGGTCGTGTCTTCGCCGGTCAGCCAGAGGAAAAGATCGGCGGCGTGGCGCGCCTGATCCGGACTGCTGGATGCGATAACCGCAAGCGGCAGGCTTTCCGGCAGAGTCGCCAGGTCAGATGACTGGAGCGGGTCGCCCGGCTCCGGGTCGAGCAGGAGGACGGCACCGGGGCGGGGCAGTCCGGATGACTGGCCAAGCAGGCGCACCAGGGCCGGTACGGACCCGGAAGGCGCCGCATAGATCAGGCGGTCGGAAGCCAGGCCCGATTCCGCCTGCAGCCGGGCAATGTCCCCGGCCAGTGCTGCGTCCGGTTCCGGAAGAATGGCCAGCCCGAGGCCCTGCGTGGCCAGGCCGGCAGCCAGGAGCCGGCTGGCGAATCGCGGTGCACGCTCATCTTCGAACAGGATCACCAGTCCGCTGCCCTGACGGGCGGACGGGGTGGCGGGATCGGGCAGTGTCCGGTCCAGGTAGGCCGTCAGCAGGAGCGAGCCGAGCAGTGCTGCTGCGGCCAGGAGCGCGAGGAGGCGCGCACCCAGCGGAAAGGGCCGTCCAGCCGGCGAATCCGGCAGCTGCTCACGCATCGGCTTCATGGCGGCTGTCGGCGATGGCGGTGGCCACGGCATGCCGCCAGCCCTTGAGTCTGGCCTGGCGCCAGGCCGCATCCCGCTCCGGACGGAAGATGCGGTCACTCTCACGGCAGGCGCTGACGGCAGCCAGGTCGGGGTAGAAGCCGACGGCCAGGCCGGCCAGGGCGGCGGCACCGAAGGCAGTCGTCTCGACGTTGCGGGGGCGGTCGACCGGAATTTCCAGCAGATCGCTCTGGAACTGCATGAGGATGTCGCTGACGCTGGCGCCGCCGTCGACGCGCAGCTCGGGGATGGCGCAGCCGGCGTCGGCTGCCATGCACTCGATCACATCCAGGCTCTGGAACGCGATTGCCTCGAGGACGGCGCGGGCCATATGGGCACGGCTGGTCCCGCGGGTGATGCCGGTGAGGGTGCCGCGTGTGTCAGGCGACCAGTGCGGTGCGCCAAGGCCGGTGAAGGCCGGCACAAAGTGGATGCCGCCCGTGTTGCTGACCTGCTCGGCCAGGCGGTCGCATTCGGCCGCCGTCGCAATCAGGCCCA
>CAYOHO010000298.1:0-3525 GCA_964403755.1 uncultured Oscillospiraceae bacterium | reverse complement strand
GCCCATTCGAAATTGTCGATGAAGGTCCAGTAATAGTAGCGCTCGACCGGGACACCGCATTCGGCCACGGCGCGTAGATGCTGGTAGATGTAGTCGATGCGCCGACGGTCGTCAAGTTCACAGGTACCGTTTTCGGTGATCCAGATCGGCGCCTGATAGTCCTTGTACAGCTTGCGGCATAGTTCGGCCATGCCTTCGGGGTAGATCTCCCAGCCAAGAGACGTTGTGGCGCTGCCGGGCATCAGCTTTTCCCGGAAGCCGCGCACGGCATTGCGCGTATAGTAGTTGAGGCCGATGAAGTCATAGAAGCGGCCGCGTCCCAGCGGGGCGCCGAAGCCGATCGGCGGGATGAAGCGGCCGGCCATGGTGGCATGCAGAACCTCGCCCTGGAAGACCCATGACATCAGGCTGGCGCCGAGCCGGTCCAGCGGGCTGGCCGAATAGGGGGCCATGATGCGCAGGTGGTGGGCCAGGCCGACCTTGACCGGCTGATCGCCGTAAATCTGGTGGATGAGCCGGTAGGCTTCGATGTGGCAGAGCGACAGGTTGCGCATCACGCGGATGGTCATGAGCGGCGAGTGGCGTCCGGGCGGCCAGGTTCCGAAGAAGTAGCCGAGCGTCGCATAGACGTTGGGCTCGTTGATGGTCACGTACTGGCAGCAGAGGTCCTGCAGCCGTTCCACGACATGCTTCAGGTATTTAAGAAAGACCGGAAGGTTCTCCCGCCTCTCGAAAGCCCCCATGCGCTCGAACCAGAGCGGATTGGTGAAATGGTGCAGCGTGACCAGGGGCTCGATGCCCCTTTCCCGCAGCAGCATCAGCTCCTGCCGGTAGTGCTCGATCGCCGCCTCGTCGAAGTGTCCCTGCTCCGGCTCGATGCGGCTCCATTCCAGACCCATCCGGTAATGGCGGATGCCCATTCCGTCCATGAGTTCGGTGTCTTCGGCATAGCGGCTCCAGTGCTCGTTTGCCCGCAGCGGCGACGTGCCGTCGGCGATCCGGCCTGGATGGGTGGACCATTCATACCAGGAATTGTTGCGGTCGGCGCCCTCGATCTGCGTAGCGGCAGTGGCGACGCCAAGCTCCAGGCCGTCGGGCAGCTGGAAGGTTTCATAGGAGAGCATGCGTTTTCCTCCGGTCAGGTTCCTGGAAGCCAGTTGGCCATCCGGCCAGATTCGTTCATTCACGCTTTGCCGGGATCAGGAGCACGTTGGTCGGAGAGCGGCGGGCGATGCTGTGGCTGACACTGCCGAGGAAAACCTCGCTGACATATGCCCGCCCCTGGCTGCCCATGACGGTCAGCGTTGCCTTCGTGTCACGGATGGCGTTGACAATCTCGATCGACGGTGAGCCATAGACAACGCGGATGTCGACTTCGACATCATCGCGGATGTTGATCAGGTTCTCCTTCATCTGCAGCAGACGGGACTCGTCCAGCCGGTTGAACTCCTGCAGGCGGTCCAGGAGGAACGGTTCGATCCGGTACTTGTCCTGGACGTGCATCAGGGTAACCTTGCGGACGCCGCCCTCGACCAGCCGCTTGACGTAGGTGAAGGCATAGTCTGCGTTCTGGGAGAAGTCGGTCGGGAAGAGGATGCTGCCGAAGTCGCCGGTCACGGCCTTGACTTCACTGGCATCCCCGACCTCGCGGGTCGCCAGGCGAATCAGCAGGACTGGCCGGGTTGCCGTGTGGATGATGTCGCTGGCCAGACCGCCCAGCAGCGCCTCGCCGGCCCAGGAGCGGGAGAAGGCGCCGACCACAATGGCGGAGTAGTTCTCCTCATCGGCGATCCGGGTGATGACGCTTTCCGGCAGACCGGCAACACAGCGGGTCGTGACTGCAAAGCCATGCTTTTCCAGCAGCTCCTTCTGCTCCTCGAGGTTCGGCTCTGGCAGGGCCTGGATCGGCACTTCCGGCAGCGCGCTGAAGGGATAGAACGTGATGCAGCCCAGCAGCAGGCATTCCCGGGTGCCGAATGCCTTGAGGCCGGGCAGCGCGTCGATGATGGCATAGGCGTTGGCGGCAAAGTCGGATGCGATCAGAATACGGCTGAACATGTGTGATTCACTCCCTTCTCATGAGAACGAGCCGGCTCCGAGACATTTGCCGGCAGGGGTGCCAGGCTAGAAGCGCCGCCCGATGCGGCGGAGGGGGCCGGGCTGCAGGAACCAGAGCAGGTCGCCCCGGCCGGCTGATGGCGGATCGAGCCGGAAGGCAGCGGCCGCGCCCTTGCGGAAGGGCAGTTCGAGTCCGCAGAGCTGCCGGCTCCAGGCACCGAGGTACGGCTGATGGCCGACCACGACAATGCAGTCGTCCGGGCCGGATCCGTCGAGCTGGTTCAGCAGCGGCTCCAGGCTGCCGTCGGCGATGGCGTCAAACGTCTCGACCGGACCGGATGCCAGGGCGGCGGCCAGCAGGTCGGCCGTCTCCCGGGCCCGGGCCAGCGGACTGGACCAGACGCGGAGCTGTTTCTGATGAAGCAGGAGACAGTAGGCTGGCAGGGCGGTTTCCAGACGGCGCCGGCCCTTGCGGGTCAGGCGCCGGTCGGCGTCGGGCATCTCGCCCGCGCGCTCCTCGGCAATGCCATGCCGGATCAGGACAAGTTCCATGGTCGACACCTCCCGGCCAGCTTGGCCGTGAACCCTTCAGGGTGGCTGTGTCCCGATGCCAGGACTCTCTAGTTCCATTTTATCACAAGCGATCAGTTCCGGACGTCTTGTCACAGGCGACCGGCGCCCGGCCGTCTTGTCACAGGCGATCAGTTCCGGCCGGGCCCTTTGGCGCATCGGCACGGCCGCCGAGCGCGGAATCGTGCTGCGCCTGGTAGACCATGCCGCCGTCCCCGGCCACGCTCCGCATCAGGACGAGCTGCCTGACCGGGATGCGGACCGGCTCAAAGGCCGGCAGTCCGGCAAGGACGGCTTCCGTCTGACTGACCGGCAGCTTGCGCGTGATGGTGAGGTGCGGGAAGAACGGACGCGTGTCCGGTTCGATGCCCAGCGCTGCGGCACCCTGACGCAGGATCTGCACCAGGTCAAGCAGTTCGCGGCGATCGGAATCCGGCCGGCTGCGCTGGCCCGGCAATCCGCCCAGCGCCGAATCGCCCAGCCAGAGGATCTGCTGGCCTTCGCCATTGCGTCCGCCATGCCGGTCACGACGGCTGCGGGAACTGCCACCACCGAAGACACCAAAGCGGTCGAGCGTCAGGGTGAACGGACGGTGGGCGGCGGCTGCCTTGTCGAGCAGGGCGATGACTTCCGGAAGCCGTTCCTCCGGCCATTCACCGATGAACAGCAGCGTGACGTGCAGGTTCGCGGTCTCAGTCAGGCGGCCGCAGGCCCGTAGCGCCGGCTGGCTTCGCTCCAGCAGGGCCGTTAGCCGGCTGCGGCTGTCCGGGTCGGGCTCGATGGCATAGAACAAGCGCATGAAAGCCTCCTGCCGCCCACCTGGCGGACTTCAGGGCGTTGGACCCTGTCGGCGCTGTGGCGCGGCTTCAGCCGAGGGCGACATCCAGGATCATCATC
>CAYOHO010000297.1:0-3545 GCA_964403755.1 uncultured Oscillospiraceae bacterium | reverse complement strand
AGATTCCGCACATGGGCTGGAACCAGGTCGAGGACTCGCATGAGCCGCTGATTCCCGAGGGCGCCAGCTTCTACTTTGTCCATTCCTACTTTGCCTGCCCGGCCGATCCGCGCCTGGTGGCCGCATCCTGCGACCACGGCGGGCGCTTCACGGCCGCTGTCCGCCAGGGGCCGGTGCTGCTGACGCAGTTCCATCCCGAAAAGAGCGGCGACACTGGCCTGCGCCTGCTTGACGCCTGGGCCGGCGGTTCACCCGGCTGACGCCCGGCCGCCAGGTCCTGAGCCTGCCCGCCTGGACCAGCGCCTGCCCGTCAGGACCAGCGCCTGCCCGTCAGGACCAGCGCCTGCCCGCCAGAGACAGGCCAGACGGATCCCATCATCAGAACAGGAGAGACCATGCGCAAGCCCGAAGACTTCATCATCTTTCCCGCCATCGACCTGCTCGATGGCCAGGCCGTGCGCCTGCGCCAGGGCCGCTACGACGACGTCACCGTCTATGACCGCGACCCGGTGGCGCTGGCCTGCCGCTTCCGGGCGGCCGGTGCCCGCCATCTGCATGTCGTCGACTTGAACGCGGCCCGCGACGGCGTCCGCGCCCACGACAGCCTGATTGCCGAGATCGCCCGGGCAAGCGGCCTGCTGATCCAGACCGGCGGCGGCATCCGCAGCCTGGCGACGGTCGAGCAGCTGCTGGCCACGCCCGGCATCTGGCGCCTGGTCATCGGCACCTCGGCCGTGCGTGACCAGGCCTTCACCCGCCAGGCCATCCAGCTCGCCCCCGAGCGCATCGCCATCGGACTGGACGCCCGCAACGGGCTGGTCAGCGTCGATGGCTGGACCAGCGACAGCAAGGTCCCGGTGCTTGAACTGGCCGGCGCCATGAAGACGGCCGGCGCCCGCACCATCATCTACACCGACATCAGCCGTGACGGCATGCTCACCGGCACTGCCACCGAAGGCGTCGCCCTGCTGGTCCGCGAGACCGGGCTCGACATCATCGCCTCCGGCGGCATCGCCTCCCTGGCGGACATCGAGGCGGCGCGTGCCGCTGGCGCAGCCGGGGCCATCGTCGGCAAGGCCATCTATGAAGGGAAAGTGAGGCTCGAAGAATGCTGGCCAAACGCATAGTCCCCTGCCTGGACATCAAGGGCGGACGGGTTGTCAAGGGCATCAACTTTGTCAACATCCGCGACGCGGGCGACCCCGTGGAGGCGGCCCGCCAGTACAACGCCGCCGGCGCCGACGAACTGGTCTTCCTCGACATCTCGGCAACCCTCGAGGAGCGCGGCACCCTGCTCGACATGGTGCGCCGGGTCGCCGAGCAGGTGTTCATCCCCTTTACGGTCGGCGGCGGCATCCGCACCTGCGACGACATCCGCGCCACGCTGACGGCCGGTGCCGACAAGGTCTCGCTCAATTCGGCCGCCGTGCTCAACCCCGCCCTGGTGCAGGAGGCGTCCGACCGCTTCGGCAGCCAGTGCGTCGTGGTCGCCATCGACGTCAAGCGCAATGCCGAAGGCCGCTTCGAGGTCGTCATCGCCGGCGGAACCCGCTTCACCGGCCTGGACGCCCTGGAATGGGCGAAGCGGGTCGAATCGCTTGGCGCCGGCGAGATCCTGCTGACCAGCATGGACCGGGACGGCACCCGCAGCGGCTTCGACAACGACATCACGCGCCAGATCGCCGACGCCGTCGGCATCCCGGTCATCGCCTCGGGCGGCGCCGGCAGCTACGCCGACTTCTATGACGGACTCACCGTCGGCGGCGCCGACGCCGTGCTGGCGGCCAGCCTGTTCCACTTCGGCGAGATCGCCATTCCCAACCTCAAGGCCTACCTGGCCCTGCGCGGGCTGCCGATGCGTCTCGACGGGACGCGCAGCCCGATCGAGGCCGAGGCGTCTGACCTGGTCCGCCGCGCCGCCGCCCGTCCGCCGCACCTGCTGCCGCCGCCGGTCCGCGCCGGCGACCTCTGGGCGCATCTGAAGAAGAACGCCGACGGCCTGGTCAACGCCATCCTGCAGTCCGATGTCGACGGCCGCATCCTGATGCAGGCCTACCAGAACGAGGAAGCCTTCGTCCGCACGCTGCAGACCGGCCTGATGCACTACTACAGCCGCAGCCGCGGCCGGCTCTGGCTCAAGGGCGAGCAGTCCGGCCACTTCCAGAAGGTCGCCCAGATCGCGGTCGACTGCGACCAGGACGCGCTGCTCTACCGCATCGACCAGCTGGGCGCCGCCTGCCACACCGGTGCGCACAGCTGCTTCTTCCGCCCGCTGGCCAGCCTGCTCGGCTGAGCCGCACAGACCTGATGCAGACCGGCCATATGGCCAGCAAGGCCATGGCACAAGAAAAGGAGAACGCATGAGCCAGATCGGTGACATTCTCGACGAACTGTATGACGTGATCACGGACCGCCGCGCCAACCCGCGCGAGGGTTCCTACACCAACTACCTCTTCACCAAGGGCATCGACAAGATCTGCAAGAAGGTCGGCGAGGAGTCGGCCGAGGTCATCATCGCCGCCAAGAACGCCAGCCCCGAGGAGATCACCTACGAGGCCAGCGACCTGCTCTACCATCTGATCGTCCTGATGGTCGAACGCGGCGTGTCGCTGGACGATATCTATGCGGAGCTGAAGAAGCGACGCTAGGCCCAGGCCTGGACAGCGAGACCGGCCAGGGCTTCCGGGACTTCCCGGAGCGCCCGGCCGGGCCGGCCGCGGTGCCAGGCCGGACCCGATTCCGGACCCGATTCCTGTCAATTTCGTTTGACAAGCCCGATGCCCTGTGATAGAATTCGTTTGCTTGTCCACAAATAGGTCTTTTTTTTATGTGTAGAATTCCGGACAGCGAATTCGATACCGATCAACCGGAGGTGGAGATACCATGGCCAAGGCGGGTGCCCGTGACAAGATTACGCTCGCTTGCACTGACTGCAAGCAGCGTAACTACAACACGATGAAGAACAAGAAGAACGATCCGGACAGACTCGAGATGAAGAAGTACTGCCGTTTCTGCCGCAAGCACACCACTCACAAGGAAACCAAGTGATTCTGTCTTGCGTGAATTGAGGATGTGCTGAAGATGGCTGAAAACGTGAAGAACGACAAAAAACCAGTCAAGTCCGCGGAAAAGGACAAGAAGGCCAAGCCGAACATCGGCAGGCGCCTCGTCTCGTTCTTCACCGCCCTGAAGGCGGAGCTGAAGCGGGTTGTCTGGCCTGACCGCCAGAAGCTGATCCAGAGCACGATCACCGTCCTCGCGATCTGCGTCATCGCAGGCGCGACCCTGTTTGTGCTCGACACCGTCCTCGGCGCCGCCCTGAACGGCATCGGCTTCTACAACACCACAACCGTTGCGACGACCACGGCGACCACGGCCGCCACCACTGCCGCGACGAGCGCGACTTCTGCCGCGACCACGGCCGCAACGACTGCTGCGGCCACGACGGCAACGTCCCGCTGACCGGCGGCCGTCCCGTCATTCGTCCGTCCGAGCTGAAGGAGCAAACGATCAATGGTTGAATCAAGCGCCAACGAAGCCAAATG
>CAYOHO010000296.1:0-3550 GCA_964403755.1 uncultured Oscillospiraceae bacterium | reverse complement strand
GGTATTCTGCGCGGCGGTCGCGATTTGACCTTGTTCATGCGCACGGTCGTGCGGCCGCAGCTGCAGGGCTCGTAGGTGAGCGACGTCAGGTCGTGCGTGTTGTAGCGCAGCAGCGGCGTGCCTTCCTTCGTGACGCTGGAGAAGACCAGCTCGCCGATCTGGCCGGCCGGCAGCGGCTGGAGCGTTTCCGGGTCAACCACCTCGGCAATGAAGTGGTCGGACTGAATGTGCAGCTGGTCACCGCACTCGCAGCTCATCGAGACGCCCGGACCCATCGTCTCGGACAGGCCGTAGATGTCAAAGGCCTTCAGCCCGAGCTTCTCCTCGATCTGCTCCTTCATCGCCAGGGTCCACGGCTCGGCGCCGAAGATGCCGTACTTGAGGTGCAGCTGGTCCTTGGTCACGCCGTAGGTGGCGAGCTCGTCGGCCAGGTGCAGGGCGTAGGAGGGTGTGCAGGCCAGCGCCGTGGGCCGGAAGTCGACCAGGATCTGGATCTGCCGCATGGTGTTGCCGGAAGAGACCGGGATGACGGTGGCGCCAAGGCGCTCGGCGCCGTAGTGCAGGCCGAGGCCGCCGGTGAAGAGGCCATAGCCGTAGGCGATGTGCAGGATGTCGCCGTGGGTCATGCCGGTCGAGCGCAGGCTGCGGGCGCAGCATTCGCTCCAGGTCTCGATGTCCTTGCGGGTGTAGCCGACGACCTTCTGCTTGCCGGTCGTGCCGGAGGAGGCGTGGATGCGAATGATGTCGCTCAGCGGCACGGCGAAGGTGCCGTAGGGGTACTGGTCGCGCATGTCCTGCTTGTCCGTGAACGGCAGCTTGACGATGTCGTCGAGCGTCTTGATGTCGCCCGGCAGCAGCCCGATGGCATCCATCTTGGCGGTGTAGAACGGGACGCTGCCGTAGATGCGTCGGACGCAGGAAGCCAGCCGCTCGCCCTGCAGGCTGCGGATTTCCTCCATCGGCATGCACTCATGCATCGGATCCCAGATATGACTGTTCATGGTACGCTCCTCCAGTCGCCATGATGGCGCGTGGCCCGCAGCTCCCGTGTGGCGCTTCGGCGGGTCGCCGGTGCTCCTGACCCATACAAAAAAGCCTTCCATCCCCTCTGATAGGGACGAAAGGCTGCTTCCGCGGTACCACCCTGATTCACGGCTGACAGAAGCCGTGCGCTTTTCCGGGCCCATACAGGCCCTCGCCCTGGTAACGCCGGGCTTTTGCGGGCTGGCCTATTGCACCGCGGTGGGTGGTTCAGCCGCCGGCTCCGGAGTGAATGTCAGCCCTGCTGCCAGAGACGGACTTGCAGTCGCGATCCGTCCTCCCTGTCTGGTGCCCGTTGCTGAACGGTCTCCATCAACGCCATTAACGAGATGAAATTAGGGTATATTATCGGCGTCTGCGGCAGGGTTGTCAAGCGCCGCCAGCGGCAGCGGCGGGACCGGCAGCGGAGCGGCCAGGCATTCGCCTTCAGGCCTGCACCGGCCGGATCGCCACAAGCGCGGCCACCTGGTCTGCGAACCGGATGGCCTCCTGCTCGTCGGCAAAGCGGAAGCGATAGGTGGTGTCACCCAGGGACAGCTCAAGGTGCCTGCCGAGGCTGAAGCTGAAGCCGCCAGTCGGCAGCGGGAACGCCAGCTCCGGGCGATCGGTTCCATCGCCGCAGCTGGCGCTGGCGGTATAGCGGAAACCGTCGCGCGTGAGGTCGAGCACCCCGCTGCCCCAGGGGCGCCAGTCTTCGGTGCCCCGGGTCCGGTATGCCGTCACCGGGCAGCTGCGGCGAAAGCCGGTGCCTTCGGCTGCGATGGCGATGCGCTGGCGCTCGACCTGCCAGGCGTGCCAGGCGGCGGGATCAGGAAAGGCCGGATGTTCCGGAGCGAGCGGCTGAAGCAGGCCATAGCGGTCCATGCGGGCGCCGCTGCCGCAGAAGCGGCAGACCAGGCGGTGGGCATCACTGACCAGTGCCTTCTCGCGGTCGCAGGCCGGACAGTGGTGCAGGAGCCGGTGCAGGCCGCGGGCTGGCTGCCGGGAGCGGAACGGGACGCGTGCCTGGCGCTGCCAGTCGTACTCGTTGAAGGCGAGCGCTTCCTGAATGCGCTGATGGATTTCCGGCAGTGACAGCGCGCGGCATTCCTCACGCGTCAGGATGAGCCGGGCATGGGCTTCGATGCGGCCGGGCCGGATACCGCTGCGCGACCAGCGCGGCCAGCTCAAGTAGGATCCGCTGATCCGCACGGCGGCTATGGCGCTGCCGCTATGCTGCGCCAGGCGGGCGGTGGCGTCATCGAACAATCCTGGCCGGCCGTCAAGTGAACGGGTCGCCTCCGGGAAAATGCCCACCACGCCGCCACGGCCAAGCACCCGCAGCATCGCCCGGATGGCCTTCATGTCGGTCCGGAACTGGAGCTTGGGGATGGCGCCGCAGGCCTTCAGGATCCTGCCGATGAATGGCCGGCGGAAGAAGGTCGCGGAGACGACGAACTGGATCCGCCGGTGCGGCATGGCCATCGCGACCAGCGCCGGATCCGGATAGGCCGCATGGTTGGCAAGCAGGATCAGGGGGCCATCACCGGCAGCGGCCATCCCCTCGTCGTACAGGTGCGGATTGAGCAGCAGACGTGCCGTCAGGACGAGGGCGTTGCGCACGAGTCCGTAGATAAAGGGTCCGGGCGGCAGGCCCCAGTCCATAGCCGGACCAGCACCTTTCCTTCCTGGCCCGGCCGGTCTTGCGGCTTTTCCGGCATCCGGATTCCGGGGTGCAGCCGGCCGGCTCATGGCGTTGGCTTCCCCAGGCCCTTCATCGACAGCGAGATGCGCTTGCGGACCGGATCGACAGACAGGACCCGCACAGTCACGGCCATGCCGGCCTGAACAACGTCGAGCGGCCGGCGCACGAAGCTGTCCGAGAGCTCCGAGACATGCACGAGCCCGTCCTGATGCACGCCAATGTCGACAAAGGCGCCGAAGTCGGCGACGTTGCGGACGACGCCAGTCATAACCATGCCCGGCTTGAGATCGCCGATCTCCATGACGTCGGCCATCAGGGTCGGCTGCGGCATGTCATCGCGCGGATCGCGGCCCGGCTTCTCGAGCTCGGCGAGGATGTCGGCCAGCGTGAGCGGGCCGAGGCCGGTCTTGCGGGCCAGGCCCGCCAGCCCGGCGCTGCGCATGCGCTGGGCCAGCTCCGGTGACGGTTCGGCGCCCAGCTCCTGGCCGATGCGCTTGACGGCCTCATAGCTTTCGGGGTGCACGGCCGTGGTGTCCAGGTATTCCGGGCTGTCGGGGATGCGCAGGAAGCCGGCGCACTGCTGGAAGGTGCGGGCGCCGATGCGCGGCACGGAAAGCAGCTCGCTGCGCCGGCGGAACCGGCCGTGCTGGCTGCGCCAGGCCTCGATCGACTTGGCCGCGGATTCGCTGATGCCGGACACATAGGCCAGCAGGCAGGCGGAGGCGGTGTTGAGGTTGACGCCGACCTCGTTGACGCAGGCCTCAACGACGCCGGTCAGCGCCTCGTCGAGGCGCTTCTCGGGCAGGTCATGCTGGTACTGGCCGA
>CAYOHO010000295.1:0-3556 GCA_964403755.1 uncultured Oscillospiraceae bacterium | reverse complement strand
CGGTGATCGCCAGCAGGGGGACGGAATCGAGGTAGGCATCCGCAAGGCCGGTCACGAGGTTCGTGGCGCCTGGACCGGAGGTGGCGATCATGACGCCGGGCTTGCCGCTGACCTTGGCATAGCCCTCCGCGGCGTGGGCCGCTCCCTGCTCGTGGCGGGTCAGGATATGGGGGAATTTCATCCGGTAGATGGCATCATAGAGTACAAGCACAGGGCCTCCGGGATAGCCGAACGCGTGTGTCACACCCTTGCGTGTCAGAAAATCAATGATCAATTCTGCACCTGTCATGTCGTTTCCTCCTTTCGCCTGTCAGTCGATTAAAAGGGATTCATGCGGGCTCCGGCCGCGCTGGACGCAACCTGAGGCTCATAGCGGGCGAGGACGCCCTTCAGCTGGCGATCCGGCCTCGGGGCCGGCTGGCGCTGCTTCAGCAAGTCCGCGTCCACCAGCAGGTCAATCCGGCGAGCCGGGATATCGACCCGGATGCGGTCACCCTCACACACATAGGCCAGCGGACCACCCACGGCGGCTTCAGGCGCGACATGTCCGACCGAAGCGCCGCGAGAGGCGCCCGAGAAACGGCCATCCGTGATCAGCGCGACCGACTTGTCAAGTCCCATGCCGGCCAGCGCGCTCGTCGGCGTCAGCATTTCCCGCATGCCCGGACCGCCGCGCGGACCTTCGAAGCGGACAACGACCACGTCGCCCGGCTGGATTTTACCGCTGAAAATGGCCTCGGTTACTTCTTCTTCGCTGTCAAATACGCGTGCCGGGCCCTCATGGACCATCATTTCGGGCAGAACCGCGCCTTTTTTCACGACGGAGCCATCGGGCGCGAGATTGCCGCGCAGGATCGCGAGGCCGCCGTCTTTCGAATACGGATCGGAGGCTTTCCGGACGATGACGCCGTCGGCGGGCGGTACTTTGGCAAATCGATCGGACAGCCTGCCCTCGACCGTCTCGACGTTGCGGCTGACGAGTCCGGCCCGTTCGAGCTCGGCCAGGACAGCCGAGATGCCACCGACTTCGTTCAAGTCGGAGATGTAGATCGAGCTGGCCGGGTTGAGCTTGCACAGCTGGGGAGTTGTGTCCGTGATGCGGCTGACTTCTTCAAGGCTCAGCTCATATCCGGCCTCGCGGGCGATCGCGAGCAGATGCAGGATCGTATTGGTCGATCCGCCGAGCGCCATGTCGGTCTTGAGAGCGTTGCGGATGCTGTCCGGTGTCATGATCTGCAGGGCGGTCTTCCCTTCCCTGTAAAGTGTCATGATCTGCTCGCCGGTCTGTTTGGCCAGGCGGACGCGGTCAGCGTAAACAGCCGGGATGGTGCCGCCGCCGGGCAGGGACATGCCCATGGCTTCGGTGAGGCAGTTCATCGTGTTGGCGGTATACATGCCGGCGCAGCTGCCGCAGGTCGGACAGCAGGAGAGCTCCATCTGCTGGAGATCCTCGTCGCTCATGTTGCCCGCGGAGTGGGCGCCGACGGCTTCGAAAATGTTCGAAAGACCGATGCGCTCGCCGTGCAGTTTGCCAGGCAGCATCGGGCCGCCGCTGATGAAGATCGACGGCAGATTCAGACGGGCCGCCGCCATCAGCATGCCCGGCACCACCTTGTCGCAGCTGGTCACGAAGACCACGGCGTCGAACGCGTGCGCCATCAGCATGAGCTCGCAGCTGTCCGCGATGTAGTCGCGGCTGACCAGTGAGTACTTCATGCCGGCATGGTTCATCGCCAGACCGTCGCAGATGGCGATCGCCGGAAATTCGAACGGCACGCCGCCCTCATTGCGGATGCCCGCCTTGACGGCTTCCGTCAGGGTGCGCAGATGGACGTGGCCGGGAACGACTTCATTGAACGAATTGATGACGGCGATGAACGGGCGGTTCATCTCGTCCGCCGTCAGGCCGAGCGCATACAGCAAGGATCGATGGGAGGCGCGGCTGGCGCCTTTTTTGATCGCGTCACTTCTCATGGTCAGTTCCTCCTGTTACTCCCCGTCGTCGCCGATAGAATGAAAATTCAGCACTCACAATCGGACGGGAGCTTTTCCGGTGATGAAGCCCGGTCAGATCGCTTCGGCGACCAGGACTGTGATGGCCCTGGTCCCCAGCACCTTGGCACGGTCATCCTCCGGCCGAGCGATGTCACCGGTCCGGTATCCGGCCGCCAGCACGCTGGTGATGGCGTTTTCGATGGCAGCCGCCTCTTTTTCCAGACCAAAGGACAGCCGGAGCATCATGGCGCTCGACAGGATCGCGGCGAGCGGATTGGCGATGTCCTTGCCGGCGATGTCGGGTGCGGATCCGTGGATCGGCTCGTACATGCCGGGCGTGCCGGGCCTGCCCAGCGACGCGGACGGCAGCATGCCGATCGAGCCGGTGATCTGGGCCGCTTCGTCGGAGAGAATGTCGCCGAACATATTGGTCGTGACGACGACATCGAAGTCAAAGGGGCGGCGGATCAACTGCATGGAGGCATTGTCGACATACAAGTGCTCCAGCTGGATGTCCGGATACTCCTCCGCCACTTTCAGGACAGTCTCACGCCAGAGGCGGGCGCTTTCCAGCACGTTCGCCTTGTCGACACTGAGCAGTTTTTTGCGACGGCCGCGTGCCAGTTCAAACGCGGATCGGGCGATCCGCTCGACTTCGAAGACGCTGTAGCACTCCGTGTCGTAGGCTTCAGGACCGTATGTGCCTTCCCGGCGCCCGTGGTCGCCGAAATACATGCCGCCGGTCAGTTCGCGTACGAACATAATGTCGATGCCTTTGGCGGCGATCGTCGGATGCAGCGGGCAGGCGCTGGCCAGGGCTGGGTGCAGGACAGCCGGACGCAGGTTGGCATACAGGCCCAGCTCGCTTCTAAGACCCAGAAGCGCGCGCTCCGGCCGCTTGTCGCCCGGCAGCGTGTCCCATTGCGGGCCGCCAACGGCGCCCAGCAGGACCGCGTCGCTTCTCCGGCAGGCCATGACGGTGGCGGGCGGCAGTGGCTCACCCGTCGCGTCGATCGCGATGCCGCCGGCCAGCAGCTCTTCGAACTGGAATTCGTGGCCGAATTTTGCCGCGATGGTTTCAAGGATAAAGCGGGTGCTGTTGGTGACTTCCGGACCGATACCGTCACCCGGGATGACGGCGATGCGATAACGAGTCATATCGATGCTCCTTATTTCCTGCGGGTTGCGATGTAGCCGACCAGACCGTCGGCGGCAATGATCTTCTTGATGAATTCCGGGAAAGGCTCGGCCCGGAACTCCTGGCCGGTGGTCAGATCCCGGATCAGGCCGGTGTCGAAATCGACTTCGACCTCATCCCCGTCGGCGATCGCTTCGCTGGCCACCTGGCTTTCCAGGATCGGCAGGCCCATGTTGATCGCGTTGCGGTAGAAAATACGGGCAAAGCTGGGCGCGATGACGCAGCTGACACCGGCCGCCTTGATGGCCATCGGGGCGTGTTCGCGTGAGGAGCCGCAGCCGAAATTGGGGCCGGCAACGATCATGTCACCCTTCTGCACGCGCTGGATGAAGGTCTTGTCGAGGTCCTCCATGCAGTGGCAGG
>CAYOHO010000294.1:0-3556 GCA_964403755.1 uncultured Oscillospiraceae bacterium | reverse complement strand
AGGCCAGTCTGGACTGGCCGGAATCGGGCTGCCGGCAGGCAGCACCCCGATTATGCCGCCGGATGGCGAAGGCTGTCAAACCCCTCGTCAACAGCCGCAATCTGCGCGATAATGGAGGCGCTGAAAAAGGAGGGATATCCCTGATGAAAGTCCAGTATCACATGCCAACCCACGTGATCATGGAGACCGGCTGCGTCCAGAATCACGCCGACAACTTCAAGAGCCTCGGCCGCAAGGCCCTGATCGTCACCGGACGCACGTCCGCCGCCGCCTGCGGCGCACTCGACGATGTCACCCGGGCGCTCGGTTTCAACGGCCAGTCCTGGTCCGTCTTTGACCGCATCCTCAGCAACCCGTCGATCGCCAGTGTCTACGAAGGCGCCGGCTTTGCCCGCCAGGAGGGCGCCGACTTCATCATCGGGATCGGCGGCGGCTCGCCGATGGATGCCGCCAAGGCCATTGCCCTGCTCGCCCGCCAGGACATTCCCGAGGAGCGCCTGTTTGCCGGCGGCTATACCGCCGACGTGCTGCCGGTTGTGCTCATCCCGACCACCGCCGGCACCGGCTCGGAGGTCACCCAGTACGCCGTGCTCACCAACGACCGCGCCGAGACCAAGATGAGCATCGGGTCCGACTTCCTGTTCCCGGCCTATGCCCTGCTTGACGCCCGCTATACCCTCGGCCTGCCCCGGGCCGGCACGATCAACACGGCCATCGACGCGCTGTCCCATGCCGTCGAGGGCATGCTGACCGTGCGCGCCAATCCGTTCAGCGACGCCATTGCCCTGGAAAGCATCGCCCGGATCGCCAGTGCCTTCCCGGCGCTCCAGTCCGGCGAGCTCACGCTGGCCGACCGCGAGAACCTGCTCTACGCAGCCATGCTGGCCGGCGTCGTCATCGTCCACACCAAGACGACCACCGTGCATGCCATGGGCTATTGCCTGACCTACTTCAAGGGGCTCGACCACGGCCACGCGACCGGGCTGTTCCTCGCCGAGTTCCTCGACTTCACGGCGCGCCAGAAGCCGGCGCTCGTGCAGAAGATCCTCGCCGCCATGCAGCTGGACAGTGTCGCGGCCGTCCGTACGGTGCTCAAGGACCTCTTCGGCCCCCAGGAGCGGCTTACAGCGGAAGAGATCGACCGCTTCACCGCCATCGCGGCCAAGTCGAAGAGCGTGGCCAACAGCCAGGTCGTGCCGACCGCCGACGACATCCGCGGCTTCTTTACCGCCGTGCTCGGCTGACAATCAGTCGCCCCGGCCATTTGACGAGCCATCGGGCAGGCAGCGGTCGATTGGGGGATCAATGCGGACGCTTTCGCAAAACAACGGTTTGCGAATTGCTTGTGGTCATGAATCTATTGATCCCAAAGGATCACGCAGTTGTTGCGGAATATACATGTATTGCGAAACAGAAACATGACGGCTCTGACAGCCGCAATTCAGCCCAAAAGCGCATCCAGCCGGTCAAACAGATCGGCGGCGGTCAGGGAGGCATTCGCCTGCATCAGGCCGTCCGGCGCATTCACCTCCGGTGCAAGCGTGAACGTCCCGGAGATGCGGACAACATCAGGATCTGTCGTGTGCATGATCGTCAGGACCGGCTCACCGGTCGCCGGCAGCGTGACGCCCGGCGAAAGCTGGAAGTCAAGCTCGTAGAAGACACCCGCGTGCGCGGGCTGCGCAGCCGTAGGCCGGTCCAGATACATCTGGTTGAGCAGGTCGACGATCTGGTTCAGCCCGTCGCGACTGGTGATCTGGCGGGCGCGTTCAAACGATCCGTCGGTCCGGTAGCGCTGGATCTCCACCGCATCGACCTGACGGAAGTCGAAGCCGAGGTACTTGACCAGGTGGAGCGGCCACACGAGCTGACCTGAAGCAGTCGTTGCGGCCGTCGTCGCACCCGTCGGCGGCCGGGTCGTCGCGGCTGTCGTGCTGGCCGGAGTCGTTCCGGCGGCGGTTGTGGCGGCATAGGTTGTGGTGCCAGCCGCAGCGGTTGTGGCGGCGGCGGTGGTCGCCGCCCGCGTGGTAGCCGCAGCAGCGGTGGTCGCCGCCCGCGTGGTGGCGGCGGTAGTCACCGAAGCGGTGCCTCCACTGATGAACGGCAAGGACATCAGCCAGGCGACGAGCACGATGACGAGCGCGGCCGCCGCCATCCGGGTGTACGGCTGTTTCTGCCAGTTCCTGCGGAAATCCTCAATCCGGCGACGCAGATTCAGGAATGCCGGTTGGCTGTGGATTGTGTCAGTCCCGCCGATTTCAGGCGCTGCGCCCGTTCCGCCGGCTTCAGGGTTCTCGCCTGCCATGCCGGAACCGATCGCTGCAGCAGCGCTGGCGTCCGCACTGGCGCCGCCGGCTGCGCCAGCGCCTCCGGGTGTGCTGATCGCGCCCGCTTCTCCGGCTGCACCGATCAGGGCCAGCACCCGGCTGCGGACGGCTGCTTCGAGCGGATCCGATATAAAAATGCGCGCGCCCATGTCCGAGCCTTCTTCCGGATGGGCTGCCGCGGCGGCATCGACTGACGCTCCGGCCAGGCCTGACAAGGCGTGCTCAACGAATGCCGGCTCCAGGTCATCCCAGATTTCGGCGAGCGCGAGGATTTCGGCGACAGACCGCTTCTCATCCATTCTGGCTCACCTCCTGATACAGCGCACGCAGGCGCTTGCGACTCCGGGCCAGACGATTGTCGATCACGGCGCGCGCAACGCCCGCCTCGCGTGCCAGATCGCTGATCTCTTCAAACAGATAATAGCGGCGGATGAGCAGCGTCCGCTCCGCTTCCGACAGCCGCGCCAGCGCCTGGTTCAGGCTGGCCGAACGGATCTGCCGGCTTTCCCGTGCCTCGAGGAGTTCGGGAATGTCCTGCAGCTCAAGCCGGACGGCGGTCAGTCGCTCGTCATCCAGGCTCAGGGCACCGGATACGGGATCATGGCGCCGGCGCAGGCGGTCAATAGCATGATGCCGCGCCAGCAGGCAGACCCAGGTCTTCATCGAAGATCGATCCGGATCGTAGCGGTCGGCCTTCTGCCAGACCGCCAGCCAGACATCGGCAGCGCACTCCTCGACATCGCCCGACGGGCCGCGGCCGAGGACCTGCCGGACGACATGGAGAACAAGCGCCCCGTAAAGGCGCATCAGGGCCTCCAATCCGGCCGGGTCCTGCTGCTTCAGGCAGTCAAGCGCATCCTGTTCGCTCATCAAAACCTCGCATGGGACAGATATCGGGTCTGAACCTGAGCTGAATCGGACATCGGTCTCACTTCGGTCTCATTATAATATACGCAGGCAGCACCTGTATCTATCACGACCGGAACCGGTTTTCAAATGTTCATGGCTGAAGAGGTGTCAATGTTTGCCCAAGTGTCATTCGCGGGGGGGAGATTCGGCACGGGATGTGCGGATCAGGAGCCATCGGGGCTGCAGTCTTCATATAACATTGTTGCGCTGACATGCGATATCAATCTGAAATCATCCGGGGACAGCTAGCGGCTTTGTCGCTTGATTCTCAGCTCGCGATGCCGGCCGAGCAGTCCGCCCATTCAAAGGTTCTTCTGCAG
>CAYOHO010000293.1:0-3560 GCA_964403755.1 uncultured Oscillospiraceae bacterium | reverse complement strand
TCCTTGACATCGAGCGGGCGCTGACTGCCCAGGTCCAGTCCCGGCTGGCCGGGTTTAACAAGGCGCTCTATGAGGAATTCGGCCTCATGGCCCTCGATGGGGAAGAACGTACCGAGACGTTTGAGCGTCTGCTGCCACGGCTGGAATCGAATCTGGCGCTGAAGCAGACGACCGCAGATCCGCTCTCGGATCCAGCCGTGCTCAGGGCATCCATCCTGTCCTATATGCGCCTGCGCCTGCCGGCCACGCTGATCCAGACAATCATGAAGCAGACCGGTCTCCGGGCCAGGCCGGGCATAGCCTTGCCAGAACCGGGCGCAACCGTCAAGACAGCAGCCCGGCCGTCTGCGCCGCAGGCCTTGAGCTTCATGGTACCGGACGGCCTTCCGGCGGCAGCCGGCTTCCAGCGCCTGGCTGCCGGCATTTCAACAGTTGAAGACCAGGCTCTCCCCGCTGTGGCCGGCGATGTGGCAAGCCCCGCCGCCGGAAGCGACGCGGCAATCCCGGCTGCGGGCGGCGATGGGTCCGTCCCGGCGGTCAGGTCCTTCATCGGCCAGGTTGGCGATGCCCTTGCGAAGCTGCTGAGCGAGGCAATTTACAAGGTCCTCGACCAGGAAATCAAGGACGCACTGGACCAGTACCAGGCGTTTGCCGCTGACTGTGCGATCAGCGGTGAAAGCCAGCAGCTGGTGACCTTCCCGAACCTGTTCAGTCCCGAGCAGCTTGGCAGCTTCACCAGCCTGCTCAGTGCCTCAATGACGGTTCCCTCTGGCAGCCTGTACAATTACCTGGCCTTGCGTGAATACGTCCTGGCCACCTTCTGGCCGGCCGGCCAGCCCTCGCAGTCGGTCACGGCAGCCGGCGCCGACATCCGCCTGTCGGGCGATCACCTCGCGTTCAGGAACCTCTCCGGATCGCCGCTCAAGGCCTATGCCGGACGCCAGTCGGGT
Source organism: uncultured Oscillospiraceae bacterium (assembly GCA_964403755.1). Classification (GTDB taxonomy): domain Bacteria; phylum Bacillota; class Clostridia; order Saccharofermentanales; family UBA5734; genus JAXGXQ01. The sequence continues at coordinate 2,610 of CAYOHO010000293.1, read as the reverse complement.
GAGGTCGAGCAGATCCTGACCGGAGCTCGGACACCGAAGGCGGCCATCAATCAGGTCAAGGCCATCCTGATCGTCTACCGCAGCGCCCTGTTCATTGGACGCAAGCTCCTGAGCCCGAGCGCGATGGCTGGGTACGAAGCCAGCGCCGCCACCCTGTCGGGCATTGTCGCCGGCCTGACCGGCGGGTTCCTGATTCCGCCTGAAATCCTCACCTATGTTCTCCTTGTCTGCGATGGCCTGCGCGAGGGCTTCACAGACTATGCCCGCCTGATGAAGGGCGAGCGCCTCGCCTTCACGGCCCAACCGGGCAGCCCCGCCCTGGCGCTTGACTACGCCATGCATCTGCGCATCCTGCTCCTGCTGACGCCGGAGCGCAAGCTGCTGCAGCGCAGCGGGGAAATCATCGCCCGGCGATATGCCGGGACGCTCCCGACCCGCATCACCGCCAGCTGCGTGTATGTCGGACAGACCCGCAGCCGCAGCGGCAGCCTGCTGACGGCTGAGGGCGTTTCATGAGGACTGAAATCGGACACCGGCAGAGACTGGACCGGACGCATCCGTGCCGCCGGCGGGGATCCTTTGCCCTTGAGGCCGCCCTGACCGTGCCTGTTCTGCTCGTTATCCTGCTGTTCATGGTCTCGATGCTGCTTTCGGTCCAGGCGGAGATGCGTCTGAAGACTGCTGTCGACCGGACGGCTGCGGAAATCTCGCTGCTGCCGCCGGTCATCTTCAGCCTGATTGACGAAAGCGAAATGAAGATACCGGTCTCTGACCTGATCAACAAGGGCCTTTCCGGGCTCGGCAAGTCCGGCTCCCCTGCGGCTGATGCAGAAGGCGGCGGCTCCGGCGCGGATTCCGGCGCGGATGCCCGCGGGGATACCGGCAGCGCTGACGGTACAGCCCGTAAAGTGGCCGGAGAACTGTCATCCCAGATGCGCGCGGGCATCCTCTCGATCATCCAGCCAGACCGGCTCGAGGCTCTGGTCAACGACGCGGCCCTCGACCTGGCTTCATCCGTCGTCTTTTCCGGGCTGGTGAACGCCCGCGTCCGCTACTGGTGGGAACGCCTTGGCCGCAGCGCCCTGCTCAGCAGCCCCTCAACCTGGCTGGACTGGAACCTCAAGGACGACCAGCTTTACCTGGAAGTCGACTATGAAGTTCGTACACTGCTTGGCCGCAGCCGGCGCCAGTTCATGGCACTGGTCCCGGTCTGGCGGCCCCAGGAGCCGGCGAAGGACAAGCCAGACAGCGAGTCGGTCTGGAAGCTTGACAACTTCACCCGGGGCAGGAAGCTGCGCGAGCGCTTTGGAGGCAACCTGCCGGCCAATTACCCGGTCATTGCCCGCTTTGAGGCTGGCGAGGCGCTGTCGATCAAGAGCATGGACCTGACCCGGCCCACCTATGCCGATCCGCAGGCTGTCCAGGAGCGGATCATGGCCCAGGTCAACGAGCTGGCCGCATTCCAGGGCACGGCCAAGCCATTCGGGCGCGATTCTGTCTGGGTCCAGGCCGATGCGATCACTGCGCGGCGCCTCCTGCTGGTCGTGCCGGCAGACAGCGACTTCAACCGCTATGCCCGGACGTTTGCCAGTGTCACCCGCGATGCAGCCAGCATGGGTGTGACCTTCGAGATCGTCTCAATAGACAAGGCGAAGGACACCGTGCCGGCTCCCGTAACGCCGGCGCCCTCGAAACCGGCGTCCGCCGCTGGCTAGCAGGCGAGGGCAGATGGCTCGGAGGCGAGGGCAGCCGGTACCGGGTGGCGGAAGGTGGCGTTACTTGTATTGTCTGAGGGCTTGCGTTATCATTTTACCGTGCGACAGAGCGGCTGGCACATGACTGAATGAGTCATCCGGACGAGGTGTGCGGAATGAATGACAAGCTGAAAGACCAGGCGACCGACTTGCTTTTCGAGGCGATTCTCTCGCTCCAGACCCCAGGCGAGTGCTATGCCTTCTTTGAGGACATCTGCACCGTCGCCGAGCTCAAGTCGCTGGCGCAGCGGCTGCATGTCGCCGTCATGCTCCACCGGGGCAGCACCTACACGGAAATATGCGATGCGACGGGTGTCAGCACCGCGACAATCAGTCGCGTCAACCGTTCGCTCGAATATGGTGCGGACGGCTACAAGCTGGTCCTCAGCCGGCTGGAAGGCAGCGGCCGCCTGGACTGAGCCGTCCGAACGCCGACGGCCGCCGCACAGTCGGACGGCCCTGAAAGGAAACAAGCAGAAATGGGAATCATCCAGAAGATATTCGGCACCCACAGCGAGCGCGAGATCCGCCGGATCATGCCGCTCGTCGCCCAGGTCGAGGCATTGTCCGACCGGTTTGCCGCCCTGCCCGAGGCAGAGCTCAAGGGCACGACTGCCCGCCTGCGCCAGCGGCTGGCTGATGGCGCCGACCTGGAGGAGCTGCTCCCGGAGGCATTCGCCGCCGTCCGTGAGGCTTCACGCCGCGTCCTGGGCATGTACCACTTCGAGGTCCAGCTGATCGGCGGCATCGTCCTCCACCAGGGCCGCATCGCCGAGATGAAGACCGGTGAAGGCAAGACGCTGGTCGCCACCCTGCCGGTCTACCTCAATGCCCTGACCGGCAAGGGCGTGCATGT
>CAYOHO010000292.1:0-3578 GCA_964403755.1 uncultured Oscillospiraceae bacterium | reverse complement strand
GGATGACGATCGCCGTCTTGGGCGCCAGGCCCATCAGCTTCTTGATCGCCTCCGAGGTCTTGCCCTTCGACACGGCCTCGAGCGTCTTGCCGAGCAGGATCAGGGTGATGATGACGCCGGCGGTCTCATAATAGAGGTGGTCGACCGCCTTGAAGTCGTAGCTGGCGATCTGCCAGGTCGAGATCAGGCTGTAGATGAAGGCGGCGGACGTGCCCATCGCGATCAGCGAGTCCATGTTCGGTGAGCGCTGCCAGATGGCCTTGAAGCCGACGCTGTAGAACCGGTTGCCCGCGATGATGACCGGAATCGTGAGTCCCAGCTGCATGAGCGCGTAGACCAGCGGGTACTGCATCGGTGCAATGGCGGCCGGCACCGGCAGGCGCAGCTGCGGCAGCATCGGCGCCATGGCGAAGTAGAGCAGCGGCAGGCTGAACACGGCCGAGACGATGAACTTGGTCCAGAGGGTGCGGATCTCCTTCTGCTTGCGGATCTTGTCCTCGTCGACCGCCGCGGCGCCCTGGCTTTCCAGTGGCGTGTAGCCGGCGTTGGTGATCGCGGCCTTGATCTGGGAAAGGCGTACGGCCGAGGGATTGTAGGTCACGGTCGCCTTCTCGGTCGCGAAATTGACACAGGCCGCCGAGACGCCCTCGAGCCTGCCGAGGACCTTCTCGATCCGCTGGGCGCAGGCGGCACAGGTCATGCCGCCGATCGGGATCGTCACCGGCTTGTTGGCCGATTCGGCCTGGGCTTCATAGCCGGCCTTGCTGACCGCCTGGCGGATATCGTCGACAGAAAGCACCGACTCGTCAAAGGCGATGGTCAGCTTTTCGGAAGCGAAGTTGACGCTGGCATTCGTGACGCCGGGAAGTTTAGCGGTGACCTTCTCGACCCGCTGGGCACAGGCGGCGCAGGTCATGCCGATGATCTTCATGCTTTGCTGCTGCATGATGGATGTTGCCTCCTCTTGTTTGCGGTAGTGGCGATGACGGCAATCAGGTTTACGGTACCGGGGTGGGGTGTTGACAGGTTCGACTGGCGGACCGGCTATCGCCCTTGACGGGAGTGATGGTACCGCAGGCGTGTGGAGAAATGATGGAGAGACCTTCATTTTCCGTCGCCTTGGCCCGCGCCTTGGCCGGTGTCTTTTTCAGCACGCTTCCGATGGCGGACCCTCTGCAAAATTTCTCCACAACTCTGTGGCATGATGGCGGCAAGACAGGACCTCCCCGGTTTCTATAGCGCGGCGATCGGCCACCACTGGCCATCGGCCGCCGGCACTGGGAGGAATCCTTGAAAGGAGGACCATTCATGCTGGGACAGCTCATTTCGAAGTGCATCCAGATGTGCGACATGACCGGTCAGGACCTGGCCGCATGCATCCTGATGATGGTGAACGGCCGCTAAGTACAAGGACGTGCTCAAGGCTGGCCGGACCGCCGAACGTCCGCTCGTTGATGGAAACCGTTAAAAGGGAACCGATCGCCCAGGCAAATGGCTGGCAGCGATTGGTTCCCTTTATTTTGGTTCAGCCGTTCCAGCACCGCTGCCGCTTCGGCACTCAGGCGGCGCGCGGGATCCTGATGGTGAAGGTGCTGCCGCGCCCCGGTTCGCTTTCGGCGGTCAGGGTTCCGCCATGGGCTTCGATGATCGACCTGGCGATGGTCAGGCCGATGCCGGAGCCGCCGGTCTGGCGGGCGCGCGACTTGTCGGTGCGGTAGAAGCGCTCGAAGATGTGCGGCAGGTCTTCGGGGGCGATGCCGATGCCCGTGTCCCGCACCGTGATCCAGAGGCTGGTTTCGTCGTCATCGGCAGCAAGCGTGACGGTGCCGCCGGGGTTGGTGTACTTGAGCGCGTTTGTCACCAGGTTGATCACCGCCTGGCTGAGCTTGTCGGCATCGGCTGCAACGGTCAGGCTGCTGCCCTGGTCCGCCGCGTCCGCCTCCGCCGGTACGTCGCCTGCCAATGCCTTGCTGCCTTCGGCCGGGGCGCCCGCTTCCAATGCGGCGCCGCCTTCGACGCGGAGTGCGACCTGCTTGAGTTCGAATTCGCGCTGGAAGTTGTCCGCAATCCGCTGCAGGAGCGGCATCACCGCGACCGGCTCGTACTGGAGGACGAGGTTGCCCTGCTCGAGCTGCGTCAGCTTCGTCAGGTCGCCGACCAGGCGGGCGATGCGCACAGCCTCGCCGTGGCAGCCCTCGAGGTGCTGCTCATCTGCCGGCCAGGTCCCGTCGATCATCGCCTCGAGATGGCTCTGCAGGATGGTGATTGGCGTCCGCAGCTCGTGGGCGACGTCGGAAACCAGCTGACGGCGCAGGTTCTCCTGCTGGCCAAGGGTTTCGGCCAGTGAATTGACCGATGCGGTCAGTTCGCGGATTTCCGTGGTGCTCGAGGCTGGGGCGATCGGTTCGCCAAACCGGCCCTCGGCCAGGCTCCGTGTTGCCTCGATGACCCGGGTGATCGGACGCGTCATCTGGCGGGCCATCACCGCGCCCAGCGTCAGGGAGGCCAGCATGGCCACGAGGGCGGCCGTCAGCAGCAGCCGGTTCAGGGATGAGAGGAAAGCGACGTCAGCTGCTGTATAGGAGTACGGCCCATAGTAGCCGATCTCGACGCGGCCGACCTCGCGGGCGCCCTGGATCAGCGGGAAGGATGCTTCGGTGTAGCCGCCCTGGAAGCCGGGCGTCTGCTGCTCCATCGTCTCTGCGAAATTGGCGATGATGGCCGAGCACATGCCGCTGTTGTGGAGGTGGGCATCCCAGAGCACCATCCCCTGTCCGTCCTTGATCCGCAGGAGCAGACCTTCATTCAGGGAACTGACGCCGATGCTCTCGAGCCCGTCGAGGTCCCACTGGCCGTTCCAGTCGGCATAGCGGCTGTCGAGCAGCGACACGACATCCTCGATCTGTTGGGTCTGCTTGCTGATGGCATAGGCGCGGAACTGGCTGGTCAGGATGACGTTGGCCAGGAAGCTGACCAGCGCGAGCATGAGCAGTGTCACCAGCAGGAACGAAAGCGACAGCCTGGTACGAAGCTTGAGCTGCATCAGGCGGCACCCCCGAACTTGTAGCCGACGCCATGGACAGTCAGGATGTACCTGGGGCTGCGCGAATCGGCCTCGATCTTCTGGCGGATATTCTTCATATGGCTGTCGATGACGCGGTCATTGCCCTGGAAGTCATCGCCCAGGGCAAAGGTGATCAGCTCGTCGCGCGTGAACACGCGGGTCGGGTACTTGGCCAGCGTGCAGAGCAGGCGGAACTCGTTGGGGGTGAGGGCGGCCACCGTGCCGTTCAGTCGAACTTCGTGGCGCAGGCTGTCGATCACGAGCTCGCCGTCATTGAAGCAGAGCTGGCTCGCCAGCGGGAACGGCTCGTCCGAGGCCCGGCGCAGGTGCGCCTGGACGCGGGCCAGCAGCTGGCGCGCACGAGGCACCTGGGGTGGTGATGGGGGCGCGGGGAAGAGGGGTGAGGCAGCAAGGCACAGATGTGTGATTCAAGTAGGGGGGGAGGGGAGGCAAAGGTTGGGGGTGCAGGTTGTCGCGGGGGGGGGGGGGGGGCGCCGGGGCGGGCGGCGGCGGG
>CAYOHO010000291.1:0-3580 GCA_964403755.1 uncultured Oscillospiraceae bacterium | reverse complement strand
GCGCCGCGGGCGGTCTCGATGCGGTAGCCGACCGACTGCACAGCGTCATGTGGCGTACGGAAGCTGCGGAATTCCAGGTCGCCGAGCGCGACGGCCGTGCCGGGGGCGATGATGCGGACCAGGTCGGGGTCAATCTTCCCGACCGCCGTCCGCATGGCCTCCCAGGTAGGCTGGTTGACATAGAGCGGAATGCGGTAGCGGCGCATCAGGACACCGACGCCGGAGACGTGGTCGCTGTGCTCGTGGGTAATCAGGATGCCGGCGATGCGGCGCGGATCGGCCTCGACCTGAACCAGTGCGCCTTCGATGGAACGGCAGCAGACACCGGCATCGACGAGCAGGCTCGTGTCGCCGCTTTCGACCAGCAGCGAATTGCCGCTGCTGCCGCTGAACAGGGTGACGGCACGGGTTCCGGTGCGGCGGACGGCAGATCCGGGCCCCTGTCCGGGGAAGGTCAGGATGGGGGGAAGGACTTCCGGCAGCGCGGCGCGGCCGCTGGCTGGCCTGGGATTCATTCTTCCACCCGGGAGATGTCCGCCCCCAGCATGCGCATCTTCTCGGTGAACTGTTCGTAGCCGCGTTCGATCTTGGCAATGTCGAGCACCTCGGTCGTGCCCTCGGCGGCCAGGCCAGCCAGGACCATGGCAGCGCCGGCGCGCAGGTCGCGCGCCGTCACGGCGGCGCCGGTCAGCTTCGTGCCGCCGGAAATGATCGCCACGTGGCCGGCGATCGTGATGTCGGCGCCCATCATCTTGAGGTCGTCAACAAACTGGAAACGGCTATCCCAGACATTCTCGGTCATCTTGCTGCTGCCATGGGCCGTGCAGAGCATGACCGTCGTCTGCGGCTGCAGGTCGGTCGGGAAGCCGGGATACGGCATCGTCTTGAAGTTGGCGGCGACCAGGTTCTTGTCGAGCGGCAGGTAGACGCGGATGCTGTCCCCGTCTGGCTCAACGACGGCCCCCATCTCCTCCAGCTTGGCGCTCAGCGGCTCCATGTGCTTCGGGATGATGTTGTGCACGGTGATGTCGCCATGAGTGAGGGCGGCGGCGATCATGTAGGTGCCGGCCTCGATCTGGTCGGGAATGATCGAATAGGTGGAGCGTCCCGGCAGGACCGGCACGCCGGCGATGCGGATGACATCGGTGCCGGCGCCCTTGATGTTGGCACCCATCGTGTTCAGGAAGTTGGCGACATCGACGATGTGCGGCTCGCGCGCCGCGTTCTCGATCACGGTCACGCCCTCGGCCTTGGCCGCTGCGATCATGATGTTGATCGTGGCGCCGACGCTGACGACGTCGAGGAAGATATGCTCACCCTTCAGAGCCTGGGCTGTGAGCTGGATCTTGCCATATTCGATCGCGACCTCGGCGCCGAGCGCCTCGAAGCCCTTCATGTGCTGGTCGATCGGGCGCGGACCGAAGTTGCAGCCGCCCGGCATGTAGATGCTGGCGCGGCGATAGCGTGCCAGCATGGCGCCAAGGAGATAGTAGGAGCCGCGGATGGCGCGCACCTTATCGTGCGTCACCTCATGGGTCGTGATCGTCGTCGGGTCGATCAGGATGGATCCGTCCGGTTCGCGCTGGACGGCGGCTCCGAGCGATTCGCAGATCTGGAGCAGGACATGGATGTCGAGGACATCCGGAATATTCTCAATACGACAGGGACCATCCAGCGTCATTGCCGCGGCAATGATGCCCAGTGCAGCGTTCTTCGAGCCGCTGATCGTCACGTCTCCAACGAGGCGGTGTCCGCCCCGGATCAAGTAACTGGCCAAGGTATTTCCCCTTTCAAGTCATCGTGGCCCGCTTCGGGGGCCGCTTCCGGCGTGACGGCGGCGGCCGCTTCGGCTGGCTCCGTCTCATGGATAAGGGCTTTATCCAGCAGCTCGGGCAGGCGTTCTGCCGCAAGCTCTGACAGCTGTTCCTTGACGAGTCCTAACTCAATGGCGATCTGCTGCAGCTCGGCGGCCGCCGACTGGTGCAGGGCTCCGCTCCGCGGCCAGCCGCTGAGGCAGGCTTCGCCGGCATCCCGGAACACCTTGCGGGCGATCGGCAGCATGACCGTGAACTCGGAGCCCTTGCCGAGCGTGCTGGTGACCGTGATTCGGCCCTCGTGCAGCTCGACCAGCTCCTTGGCGATCGACAGGCCGAGACCGGTGCCGCCATACATGCGCGAACCGGTCATGTCGACCCGATAGAAGCGGTTGAAGATCCGGGGCAGGTGCTCACGCTCGATGCCGAAGCCGGTGTCGGAGACCTTGACGTAGACATCGTCGACCAGGTAGCCAATATAGACCTTGACTTCGCCGCCCCGCTCGGTGTACTTGATGGCATTGGAAATCAGGTTGTTCATGACCCGTTCGATAGCCGTGCGGTCACAGTAGACATCGGGTGTGCGGGCCACGGTATAGCAGGTCATCGTGATCTGCTTCTCCTGGGCCTGATGCTGCAGGCGCTCAACCGACTGGCGGATCAGCTTGCTGAAGTCGAGCGGCTCCATGCGGGTGCGGATGCCGCGGCTGTCAATGCTCGAGAGCAGCAGCAGGTCCTCGACCAGCCGCTCCATGCGCAGGGAGTCGTCATGGATGCGCCAGACATCCTTGCGGATCGCATCGGCCGGCTTCTCGGCCAGACCCCAATCGAGCAGCGACTCGGAATAGGTCTTGATCGTTGTCAGCGGCGTCTTGAGCTCATGGGAGACATTGGCAACGAAGTCCTTGCGCTGCTTCTCCTCGCGCTCGGAATCCGTGATATCCTGCAGCACGACCATGGTGCCGGCGCGGCTGCGCCCTTCGTCGAAGCGGGATTCCTTGCAGCGTACGCGCAGGATGCGGTCCGGCAGGAACAGCTTGCCGGTCGCATTCGCCGTGCCCAGGAGCATGGCGGCCTGCAGGCCGTTCTCCTGGCCGTAGGCGTTGAGGAAGTCGGTCAGGCGCTCGGGAAGCGGCTGCGGCTGCAGCATGCGCTTGGCGGCCGGGTTGCTGTTGATGAGCGTGCCATCGCTCCCGTAGGCCAGGATGCCGATATCGAGGTCAGCCAGGATGGCTTCCGACTTGTCGCGCTCGACGACAAACTGGCTCACCATGCTGGCAACTTCACGCTCCTTGCGCCGGCGCTGGCGCCGGCTGAACGACAGGAAGAGGAAAAACGAAATAAGAACCGCCGCTAGTGCGGTTATCGCAACAATCAGTACCCAGTCGCGCACGGCCAGGGTGTTCATCTCGTCCAGCAGGCTGGACGCGGCAGCAAGCAAAGGCCGTGCCTGACGGCCGATCAGTTCAATCAAGGCGTTGGCACACCCTTTCCTCAGGTCTGTGTCTTGTCAAAATAATAGCCGACGCCGCGCTTGGTGAGGAGATAACGGTAGTTGTGCTGATCGGGCTCCAGCTTCTCGCGTGTGCGCCGGACGGTCACGTCGACTGTCCGGACATCGCCGAAATACTCGTATCCCCAGACCTTCTCAAGCAGCGCCTCACGGGAGAACACCTGCCCGGCGTTCTGCGCCAGGAAGCGTACCAGTTCGAACTCCCTTAGGGTCAGTTCGATCACTTCACCCCGGCGCCTCACCTCGTAGGCCT
>CAYOHO010000290.1:0-3585 GCA_964403755.1 uncultured Oscillospiraceae bacterium | reverse complement strand
CACTGGCGGCTGCCTGTCCCCCGCTCAGGGCAGGGTGACCTCGCCGCAGAGGTTGGTGTGCATCATGCGCTGCACCTCCGCCAGGCTCTCGGTGTGGCCGAGCACCCACATCAGCTTGGTCACGGCCGCTTCGCTCGTCATGTCGTATCCGGGGATGATGCCGGCCTCCAGCGCCTTGCGCCCGGTTTCGTAGACCGAGAGGTCGGAAATCTCGAACGGGCACTGTGAGGTCAGGAGAATCGCGACACCGGCCTGCGCCATTTCCTGCAGCTTTTCCAGGATGTTGCGGCGGATGAAGTGGACGCCGCCAAGGCCGAAGCCTTCGATCACCAGGCCGCGGTAGCCGAGGGCCAGCAGGTGGTCGAACAGCTCCGGCTGCGTGCCGGGGATCATCTTGAGCAGGAAGACGCGGGTATCGATGCGGTCATCCAGAACCGTCGGCCCGGAGACCGGCCGGCTGGCAACCGGGTCGAGCGCAACGGTGTCATAGACGATACGGCCCGCCAGGCTGGCGTTGACGCTTTCGAAGGCGTCGAGGCTGATCGTGCGCATCTTGGTCACGCGCGTGCCCTTGATGATCTTGCCATCGAACACGATATGCACGCCAGGCAGGCCCGAAACTGCGGTCAGGATGGCGTGATACAGGTTGGCCTTGGCGTCGGTTGCCGGGTCGATCATCGGCAGCTGTGAGCCGGTGATGATGACCGGCTTGTCGAGGCCGGGCAGCATGAAGGAAAGCATGGATGCGGTATAGGCCATGGTGTCCGTGCCATGCAGGATGACGATGCCGTCATAGGCCGTGAGGTGGCCGGCGACCGCCCGGGCGATCTGCTGCCACTCCTCCGGCTGGATATTGGAGCTGTCGAGATTGAACACCGTGATGGTGTCGAATTCGCAGACGTCCCGGACCTGGGGCACAAAGGCGATCAGGTCGCCGGCCGACAGGGTGGGCACGAGGCCGGCATCGGTCGCGGTGCAGGCGATCGTTCCGCCAGTGGAAAGCAGCAGGATCTTTTTCACAGGTGTCCTCCATGGGCCGGCCGGCTCACCCGCGGGCGGAAACCCGGGAGCGGCCATGGAGCGGAGGCCCACACCTGAACATTATCAGCCTGATGGCGGCTTGGCAACAGGGGGGTGGCTGACTGGACGGCAACGGGCACCCCCGGCTTCCGCGGAATGGTGCGCTGACAGGCGCTTTCTTCCGAGATGCGGCGCGGGGATGCCTGCTTTTCAGCGATGCGGCGCGGGGATGCCCGCTTTTCAGCGATAAGGCGCGACTGCGCCCGTTTTCAGCGATACGGCGCTGTGGCGCCCTCAAGCAGCCGGCTGGTCCGCCAGCTGCTCAGGTTCCAGTTCTGCCAGCGGCGCCGGTAGGCGGATGCCGGCAGCTGCTGACTCTGCTGGTAGCTCCGGGTGAGATCGGCCAGGACGGCCTTCTGCTGGTCAGCCGTCAGCCGGGGCAGGCTTTCGATCAGGACCCGGGTCGCATCCGGCGACAGGCTGTGGAAATACGGCAGGTCGAGCGCCACGGCCGGTTCGGCGACCGACCGGTCGATGTTGTGGCGGGCGATCCAGGCGTCGGGGTTGACGTAGTTGAGCAGAACCAGCGCCACAACGGCGGCGATCGCGAGCGACTTGAACAGCGGGAAGCGCGGCCGGAACTCCTTGACCGTGAGCAGGGCGAAGATCACAGCCATCAGAAGCATGAAGGCGGTGACGAAGAAGCGCAGCAGCGTCAGGCCGTAAGCCGAGACATACATGCTCATGCGGAAGAGCGCGGATGCCCATTGCACCAGACTGCCGGCCACGAGCATCAGGCTGAGGATGCGCAGGATGCGCAGGATGCGTCTATCGCTGCCGGCATCGGCGCTGCTGCCGGCAGCGGTGCTGGCGGCCGTGCGGGGCGCGCCCTTGACGGCGAGCATGATCAGGCCGGCGTTGAGCAGCGCCAGGGCGGAGAGCTCGAAGAAGCCGCTGCGCGCATAGTCAGCGTAGCTCAGGCCGTCCGGCAGGCTGAGCCGGAAGGCGCCCGTCAGGTAGGTCAGCTGCACCAGTGCGAACACCAGGTAGAGCAGGTTGATGCTGGCCAGGAATGACACGAGCATGACCGGATTGAGGGCGAAGCGGCGGCTGGCCGGCATCGCCGTGGCGGCCGGATCCTGCCAGCTCCGGCCGTCCGGGCCTTCAACGCGGGTTGGATTCGCGGCGCTGCCCGGCCGGACGAGCGCCATCCAGCGGCTGCGGGCGCTTTCGAGGAAGCTGAAGACAAACGGGAACAGCGCGACGGTCAGGGCGGCGCTGGCGAGCCAGTCCTGGAAGGCCAGGGTGCGCCAGAAGCGGGACAGCTCGGCGAGCAGACGGCCGAACACACTGTCGGCCGAGGCAAGCAGGGCGCCGGCCAGCAGGAGAACCGGCACGGCCAGCAGGATGCCGAGCAGGGCCATGACCACGGCCGATGAGCGGCTGGCGCGCGCCTGGCCGGCAGCGGCGGTGCCGGCTGCGCCGGCCGGTCCGGCCTCTGCGCTGGAACTGGCGGTACCACCGGCCGGCTCTGGCGAACCCGGGCGATCGGTTCCAAGGGCCCGGCGGATCGCCGCAGGGATGGCAGCCAGGCTGACGAACGGGCGGACCGGATAGGCCAGTGCCGCTTCCAGCCAGAAGCCGGGATGGTCCCAGTCATAGGCGCTGCTGCCGGAGACAAGCAGCAGCTGGACGGCATAGAGCGCGACGATGGTCAGGAAATCGAGTGCCTGCAGCGCCTCGTTGCGGAAAAGGACGAATGCGGCAGCCAGCAGCAGAATAACCGCGGCCAGGGCTGAGAGCAGCAGGCGGTTCGCCTTGCGGGCAGCCGGCGTCAGGGCCTGGCGGCGGGCGCGCGCTTCCGGCGCGAGGAACAGGAGCAGGGCAGCCTCCATGGCCGCGATGGCGAGAAAGAGGCCAAGGGCGAAGCCGCCGCGCAGCACCAGGCCGACGCCGGCCGCCGTGACGGCCAGGGCGATGGCCAGCAGTGCGCGCGTGCGGGAGCGGGTCATATCCATATCGTGGTTCCTCCGATGTTGCGGTTCCCGGATGGGATCAGGCGCTCTCAGTCATGAAGACGGTAGCCGGCCAGGAATCTGTGCTTCAGTCTGGTTAGCCGGCGTCGTCCGGCCCGGCGCCCTCGGCATCCCCGTCTGCTTCGCCGGGCACGTCCGGTGCAAAGGCCAGCAGGTCGCCCGGCTGGCAGTCGAGGGCCCGGCAGAGCGCCTCGAGGGTGGAGAAGCGGATCGCCCGGGCGTGGCCGTTCTTGAGGATGGAGAGGTTGGCCAGGGTCAGGTCGACCCGGGCCGCGAGCTCGGACAGGCTCATCTTGCGTCGGGCCATCATGATGTCGAGGTTGACGACAATTGCCATGGATGCCTCCCGATTTCAGATGGTCAGCTCATTCTCGGTCTTGACGAGCCATGCCTGGTGGAAGATGTCGGCGAAGATCAGGCAGATGACGAGCAGCACGACGAAGAGCAGGGTGCAGAAGATGGTCAGGAGCGTGTTGTAGAACAGGACCTTGACGGCGAAGGCCAGCGTCAGCAGCGCGAAGGCAATGGC
>CAYOHO010000289.1:0-3587 GCA_964403755.1 uncultured Oscillospiraceae bacterium | reverse complement strand
GCTGATCGCCATGATCCTGCTGGCCGTCTACGCGGTCACCACAGACCTGCTCGGCTACGTGCTGGCCACATTCGTCTTCATGGCGCTCTGGCAGATCATCATCGTACGCGAGAAGTGGTGGAAGATCCTGCTGATCTCCGTCGTGTCGACTGCGTCTGTCTACGTTCTGTTCATCCTGCTGCTGCGCATCTATGTGCCGAAGGGCCCTCTGGGCTTTTAAAAGAAGGGGGCTTGTGACACACCATGTTTGAAGGACTGCTCACTGGATTCCAGGTCGCCTTTTCCGCGACCAACCTGCTTTTCGCCTTCCTCGGCTGCCTGCTCGGCACCGCGGTCGGCGTCCTGCCCGGCCTCGGCCCGGCGGCGACGATCTCGCTGCTCCTGCCGGTCGTCTACAGCTTTGAGACGCCGGCCACCTCGATCATCTTTCTGGCCGGTATTTTCTACGGCGCCATGTACGGCGGCTCGACCACCTCGATCCTGCTGAACCTGCCCGGTGAAGCCGCATCCGTCGTCACGGCGATCGACGGTCATGAGATGGCCAAGAAGGGGAAGGCGGGCACTGCCCTGTCCGTTGCCGCCATCGGCTCGTTCATCGCGGGTACGATCGGCGTTCTCGGACTGACCTTCCTCGCGCCGCCGCTGGCCAACTTCGCGCTGAAGTTCGGTCCGCCTGAGTACTTCGCCCTGATGCTGGTCGGCCTGCTGCTGGCGGTGTTCCTGACCGGCGATTCCCCGATCAAGGGCGCGCTGATGCTGCTGGCCGGCATATTCCTGGCTCAGGTCGGCATCGATCCGATCACGGGCGCCGAACGCTTCACCTTCGGTCAGATCTGGCTTCAGGACGGCTTCGACTTTGTCGTCATTGCCATGGGCCTCTTCGGCCTGAGTGAGATTTTCCTCACCCTGGAGGAGAAGGCGGAGAACGAATTCGTCACCAAGACGATCGGTCGCCTGTGGCCCAGCCGCGAAGACTGGAAGACCAGCCTGCCGGCCATCGGCCGCGGCTCCATCCTCGGCTTCTTCATCGGCATCATTCCCGGCGGCGGCGCCGTCATCTCGTCGCTTGCCTCCTACTCCATCGAGAAAAAGATTTCGAAACATCCCGAGGAGTTCGGCCATGGCGCCATCAACGGCGTCGCGGGCCCCGAATCCGCCAACAACGCGGCTTCGAGCTCTTCGTTCATCCCGCTTCTGACCCTCGGCATTCCGGCCAACGCGACGATCGCCATGATCTTCGCCGCCCTGATGGTCCAGGGCATCACCCCGGGTCCGTTCATGCTCGTCGATCATCCGCAGGTCTTCTGGGGCGTTGTCGCGTCGATGTACATCGGCAACGTCATGCTCCTGATCCTCAACCTGCCGCTCGTCAGCGTCTGGGTGCAGCTGCTGAAGGTCCCGTTCACAATTCTCGGACCGATCATCATCCTGTTCACCTTCATCGGCGCATACAGCCTCAAGGGGCAGGCCATCGACATCATCGTCATGCTCGCGTTCGGCATCCTCGGCTATATTCTGCGCAAGCTCAAGTTTGAAACGGGTCCGCTCCTGATGGCCTTCATCCTGACGCCGCTGATCGAGAATGCCCTGCGCCAGTCGCTGCTGATGTCCAAGGGCAGCTTCCGGATCTTTATCAACCGCCCGATCTCCGGCACCCTGCTGGCCCTGTTTGCCTTCGTTGTCATCCTGCAGATCGTGGACGGCCTCCGCAAGAGAGCCCGCAGAAAGCGCGCCAGCCAGCTCTGATCCTGACAGCTCCTGCCAATTTCAGGCACAAACCCTGAACTCCACTGCCCCGGCGGCCGATCAGTCGATCGGGAGCGCCCACCCTGACTCAGTCGACAACAGTCGATCCCGACTGTTTCGAAAAATACAAGGAGGAGTATCACAACATGCGCACAACCAATCGTTTGTCTCTGTCCGTCATGATCATCGCCATGATCCTGGTGCTGTCCATGCTGATGGGAGCCTGCGGAACAGGCGCCACAACCACGGCCGCCACGACCAAAGCAGCGACCACCGCAACAACAGCCGGCGGTTCGACCGCCGCCACCACGACCGCGGCCAAGGCCTGGAAGCCGACCCAGGGTGTCACCCTGGTCGTTCCCTACGGCGCCGGCGGCTCGTCCGACCTTCTCACCCGTGCCGTTGAAAAAGTCTGGTCCAAGTATTGCGACCAGCCTGTCACAGTCGCCCTGAAACCCGGCGGCGGCGGTGTCACCGGCAATATTTTCGTCGCGAACTCAAAGCCCGACGGATACACGCTCGCGATGGCGTTCGGCTCCGGTTCTGAAATCGTCATGCCGTATGTCCAGCCTGTCGAGTACAAGCCTTTCGAGCAACTGCGTCCGATCGCCCGCCTCTCGATCCACTCGGTCGCGATCGCCGTTCCGGCCACCTCTCCCTTCAAGTCCCTGAAGGAAGTGCTGGATGACGCGAAGGCCAAGAACAAGTCCATCACCGCCGCTTCCTCGACCGCTGCCGGCGCCGTCGACTTCGTCATCCGCGGCATTGCCAAGCGCTCCGGCGTTGAAGTCATCCCGATCCCGCACTCCGGCTCCGGCCCGGCCATGACCTCCCTCCTGGGCGGCCAGACCGACATCGGCGGCGGCCACCCGGCTGACCTCGCCGCTCACCTGAAATCCGGCAAGATCCGTGCCCTCGGCATTGCGCTCGACGTTCGTGACCCGGCAATGCCGGATATCCCGACCCTCATCGAGCAGGGCATCAACCTGAACACCTGGGGCTCCGTGAAGGGCGTCGCCGGTCCGAAGGGCCTCCCCGACGAGATCGTCGCCTACTACGAAGACCTGTTCAAGAAGATCAGCGAAGACGCCGAGTTCAAGAAGCTCATGGCCGATATGCTGCAGCCGATCCTGTACCAGAACTCGAAGGATTTCACCGCCTTCCTGCTGAAGGCGACTGAAGACTACAAGAAGCTGTCCGACGAACTCGGCATCAAGGAAGCCATCGCCGCCGAGCAGGCCAAGGCCACCACGACGGCCGCCACGACCAAGTAAGCCCTGAAAATGCCAGAATGAAGCGGTGTGCCGCGGTCGAAAGACCGCGGCATACTGATATCTGCCAATTATTTGAACGCAACTTATTGACAGAGATGTCAATGGTTTGACATGATGATTCATAGAATGGAATAGAGTAGAAAAGAAAAGAACCGAACTCAACTTAGAACACCGGACCAGATCCGGTTTGGAAGGAACATCCAACGGTGAATGGGAATCAGTTGGTCCAGTCTCTGCCGCTGCGCGAACAGGTCGCCGATATCGTCCGCATCATGATCCTCAAGGGCGAGTTCAAGGGCGATCAGCCGATCAGCGAGCGTTATATCAGCAGCATGCTCAATGTCAGCACGACGCCGGTCAAGGAAGCGTTCCGCATCCTGCAGGCGGAAGGACTGATCTATTCAATACCGCGCAAAGGCTCCTATGTGTCACCTTCGTCGATCGCGAACATGAAGCAGATCACATTCATCCGCAGTTCCATGGAAGGGGTCGCTGCCTATTACGCCGCAATCAACGCGACTGATGAGGAGATCGACCGGATGGGCCAACTGCTCGAGCAGGCATCCG
>CAYOHO010000288.1:0-3591 GCA_964403755.1 uncultured Oscillospiraceae bacterium | reverse complement strand
GCGACGAGACGCAGGGGCAGGACGCTCAAGCCGAGATTGGCCGCAACCGCGCTGACGATGGCCTCGGTGCTGACACTTTCCCAGGCGGGCGTAATCAGCAGGCCCTGGGTCAGCATCACGCTGTCGAACAGTTCGCGGGTGCCGCTGCCCCGTTCGCGCAGGATGAAGATCTCGTCGCGCAGGGCCGTCAGGGTGACCGGTCCGGCGGTCCGCCAGGGGCTACCGGCACCGCAGACCAGGGCCAGCTCGTCGGCGCAGAGGGTCTGTCCCACGATGCGTTCCTCATGGACCAGGCCCTCGATCAGGGCCAGGTCCAGCTCGTTGCGCAGAATCCGGCGCTCGATGACGGCCGACTGGTCGATGCCCACATGGATGCCGATGTGGGGCCAGCGGGCGCTGAATCCGGAGATGAGTCCAGGCAGCAGCTGCGAGCCGATGGTGATGCTGGCGCCAATGCGCAGGTCGCCCCAGCTGTCGCGGTCCTGCACCTCGCGCTCCATTTCGGCGAATGACTCGAGGATATGGCGGGCATGCCCGAGCAGGCGCTCACCGGCCTCGGTGCGATAGAGGCGCCGGCCGATGCGGTCGAACAGGCGCACGCCGTAGCCGCGCTCGAGTTCGCCGATCGCGAGGCTGACCGCTGACTGCGCCAGATGCAGGCGGCGGGCGGCTTCGGTCATGCTGTCGCTTTCGCAGACGGCGATGAAGATCTCCAGATGCCTCAGTGTCATGCCGGTCTCACGCCTCCTCCCTACCCGCTTTCGATCAGCCATCCTCTTCCGGCGAACCATCAATCCATAATCAATTCATTATGTTTTCTATCTGATAATAATATTATTCATATGGAAGAGCAAGGTGTATACTATTGACGATTGTTTCACCTGGCCGGGCCGGCTGCGCCTGGCCGTTGCATACGGAAGGGCATATGAAGCCAACACTGAAAGACTACCTGAAGCTGTTTTCCGTCACCTTTTACCTGAGCGCCTTCACCTTCGGGGGCGGCTACGTGATCATCGCGCTGATGCGCAAGAAGATGGTCGAGGAGCTGCATTGGCTGGGCGAAGACGAAATGCTGAACATGACGGCGATCGCCCAGTCGACGCCGGGCGCCGTGGCCGTCAACGCCTCGATCCTGGTCGGCTACCGCATCGCCGGCTTCCCGGGCGCCCTGATCGCGACGTTCGGCACGGTGCTGCCGCCGCTGATCATCCTCTCCGTCATCTCGTTCTTCTATGTCGCCTTCAAGCAGAACGTCGCCGTTGCCATGGTCCTGAAGGGCATGAGCGCCGCGATTGCCGCCGTGATCGCCGACGTGGTCGTCAACATGGGCGGCAATGTCCTCCGCAGCGGCGTGTACTATGCAGTCGCGATCATGTTCCTGGCCTTTGTCGCCAAGATCTTTGTCAGCCAGGTGGCCTGGATCCTGCTCGTGTGCGGGCTGATCGGCCTGGCCTTCGGCTGGTACGAGCGGCGCAGCAAGGGGGTGAATGCCGATGGTGCTCTTTAAGCTGTTCTGGAGCTTCCTGCAGATCGGCCTGTTCAGCTTCGGCGGCGGCTATGCCGCGCTGCCCCTGATCCAGAAGCAGATCGTCGAGCTCAACCACTGGCTGTCGCCGACCGAATTTGTCGATGTCATCACGATCTCGCAGATGACGCCGGGCCCGATCGCCATCAACTCGGCCACGTTCGTCGGCCTGCGGATCGGCGGAATCCTTGGAGCCATCGTCGCCACGCTCGGCTGCGTGCTGCCCTCGTTCGTGATCGTGCTGACGATCGCCTGGTTCTTCTTCCGCCACAGCAACCTCTGGGGCCTGCAGGCCGTGCTCAACGGCATCCGCCCGGCCATCGTCGCGCTGATCGCCTCGGCCGGCTTCTCGATCCTGCTGATTGCCTTCTTCGGCGACAGTGCCAAGTCGTGGCTGCAAGTGAATCTCAAGGACATCGACCTGGTCGCCGTCTTCCTGTTCGCCGCCAGCCTGTTCGTGCTGCGCAAGTTCAAGAAGGACCCCATCCTGGTGATGGCCGGCTCCGGTGCCGTCGGCCTGCTCCTCTACCAGATCGCCTCCCGCATCTGAACCGATCGCATCTGAACCGATCGCCCCAGAACCGATCGCCCCAGAACCGGCCGCCCGAAGCCTTGTGAACCGATCGCCCGAAGCCTTGTGAATCCTGTTCCATAGCCAGCCGGCCGGCTGCCGCATCTGCGGTGCCGGCCGGTTTTTTCAGCGGTTCTGGCCGCAGGCGATCGGTTCCGGCGAAAGGGCCAGCGCCGTTCAGCGGTTCCGGCCGCGGGCGTCGACTTTCAGCATCCGTTCAACGCTGTCGCCGCGCATGCCGTACAGATCGTCGGCGAGGTTGGGCAGCAGGCAGACGTGGTTGGGAATAACGGTGATCCGATCGCCGATGGCAAAGCGGATCCGGCATTCCGACTTGAGGAAGCCATGCTCCTCGTTCAGCTGGACAATCTGGACCTTCGGATCCTCGATCACATAGCCATATCCGGGGCGCTGGGCATTGCGGTCGGTGGCGAGCGTCTTGGAACCGGCGTCGATGATCGCCGAATGGTCGTCCGGACGGCTGATCACGGTGACGACCACGGTCAGGGCGCAGTTCTCGGGCTTCGCATAGCCGATCACCATCTGCGAGACGTCATTGAAGATGTAGGTGCCGGACCGCACCTCGGTAATGCCGGCCAGGCAGTCCGGATTCCGGGCCGTGAACGACGAGCCGCCGCTGAGGATTTCGATCGTGAAGCCGTCTGCACGCAGCAGGGCCGCCGTTTCCAGAAGCTCATCGCGCTCGCGCAGGCTCTTCTGGCGTACGCTCGATGGCGAGTCCTCCTTGCCGATCCCGCCGCCGTAGTACATCAGGCCGACGATGCGGATGCCCGTCAGGTCCCGGATCCGGCGGGCGAACTGGAGCGCCGGCTCGTACGGCTTGAGGCCGCCGCGGTCCACACCGCCGTCGATCTCGACCAGCACCTCGACCGGCCGCCCCAGGCGCCCGCCCATTTCGGAAAGCCCGGCGGCGCCCTCGACGCTGTTGACGATGGTCCGGATCCGGACGCCCTGTTCCAGAAGCGCCTGCAGGCGGTCGAGCTTGTCGCGTCCGATCAGCGGATAGGCCAGCAGGATGTCGTCTATGCCGCCCGCGGCCATGACCTCGGCTTCGCCCAGTTTGGCGCAGGTGATGCCCTGGGCGCCGAGCTCGAGCTGGCGCTGCGCCAGCCAAACGCTCTTGTGCGTCTTGATGTGCGGCCGGTGGGCAATGCCGTAGCGGCGGTTCTGCTCAACCAGCGTGCGGATGTTCTCATCCACCCGGTCGAGGTCGACCAGGACGGCTGGGGTGGGAATCTCGGAACGGTTCATGGCGGGCCTCCCTTCACGGCTGGAACAGGGCGGATTCTGGATCCGGCGGCGTGGCCGGGCTCCGGCGTTCAGCAGGACAGGCGTTCGGCGAACGCAACGATCAGCGGCATCGTGATGATCGAGAAGATGTTGGTCAAGGTGACGACGCGCGTGCCCAGGCTGACATCGCCATCGTAGCGTTCGGCCATCAGGCTGCAGTTGGCCGCCGCCGGCAGCGCCATCG
>CAYOHO010000287.1:0-3599 GCA_964403755.1 uncultured Oscillospiraceae bacterium | reverse complement strand
CAACGATGGCAGACAGGTTGTCATTGTCGCCGAAGGTCCCGTTGTGGTAGATCTCACGGGTTGAGACCGTGTCGTTCTCGTTGACAATCGGCAGGATCTCGCGCTCGATCAGGGCCTCGAACGTGTTGCAGATATTGGCGCGGATCGCCTTGTCATCGATGTCGTCCTTGGTCAGCAGGATCTGTCCGACCACATAGCTGTAGTCAGACATCGTCTTGGCATACATGTTCATCAGCTCGCACTGCCCGACAGCAGCCACAGCCTGCTTGGCGCGGATCGAACGCGGCTTCTCGCTCAGCCGCAGTCGGCCGACGCCGACGCCGATCGCGCCCGAGGACACCAGGACGACCTGGCGTCCCTGGTTCATCTGGCTGGCGATCGAGCGGCAGAGATGATCCATGTTGCTGATGTTGATGCGTCCGTTCTCGTAGGTCAGGGTCGATGTGCCGACCTTGACGACAATGCGCCGGGCCGTGCGGATCGCTTCACGCAGGGCCTGTTCGGTCTGGGGGACAAGTGTCTGGGACATGCTGCGGTTCCTTCTTTCATCGAGCCTGGCTATCGGGCGGCTGGCGATCGCGGTTCGCGGCCAGCCGGGCGATCGTTGCGGATCGGCTTGGCGTTTCCGGCGGACTAGAGTATGATGGCCGGCTCGCGGCCGGGGGCGCGGTTCGGCGGCTGATGGCCGGGCTCATCCGGCGCCGGCGGCTGGACTGGCGGCTGAACCGGCGCCGGCGGCTGAACTGGCGGCTGAACCGGGGTGCCGGCTGGCACCTCCGCTGTCAGCGGGTTCTCCATGCAGGTCGGCTCCGGACGGGGTCCAGGTGGCGCGGCTGGCACGACGGCGCCCTCGGGCAGCGGCAGCAGGGCTTCGCGCAGGACTTCATCCATGCGGGTCACCGGAACGATGCGCATCTGCTTCTGCACCGACTCGGGGATGTCCTCCAGGTCGCGCTCGTTCTCGAACGGGATGAGCACGGTGTCGATGCCGGCCCGGTTGGCGGCGATGATCTTCTCCTTCAGCCCGCCAATCGGCAGGACACGGCCACGGAGCGTGATTTCACCGGTCATGGCGACATTGTGCCGCACCGGACGGCCGCTGAGCGCGGAGGCCAGGGCCGTTGCCAGCGTGATGCCGGCCGAGGGCCCGTCCTTGGGCGTGGCGCCCTCCGGCACATGGATGTGGATGTCCTTGCGGGCGTTGAACTCGGGATCGATGCCGAGCGCGCCGACGATGGTCCGGATGTAGGTGGCAGCCGCACGCGCCGACTCCTTCATGACATCGCCAAGCGATCCGGTCAGCTCGAGCCGGCCGGTGCCGGGCATGACGTTGACCTCGATATTGAGCGTGTCGCCGCCGGCGAACGTCCAGGCCAGGCCCGTCGCAACGCCGACCTGGTCCTGCTCCTGCATCCGCTCGAAGCGGAACTTGGGACGGCCAATCAGATCCGGGAGCAGCTCCGGCGTCACCTTCACCTGCTTCTGCTTCTTCTCGGCGATCAGGATGGCAGCACGGCGACAGACATGGGCGATTTCGCGCTCGAGCTGGCGGACACCGGCCTCACGGGTATAGCCGTTGATCAGGGCCAGCACGGCCTCGCGGCTCATGGTCAGCTGGCGCTTGCTGAGGGCATTGGCGGTCAGCTGATGACTGAAGAGATGGCGCAGGACGATCTCGGCCTTCTCCTCCTCGGTGTAGCCCGAGATGGCAACCACTTCCATGCGGTCCAGCAGCGGCTGGGGGATCGTCTCGACCGTATTGGCCGTGGTGATGAACATCACATGCGACAGGTCATAGGGGATCTCCAGGTAATGGTCGCGGAAGGCATTGTTCTGCTCCGGATCCAGCACCTCTAGCAGGGCGGACGTGGGATCGCCGCGGAAATCGCTGCCGACCTTGTCGATCTCGTCCAGCAGCAGCAGCGGATTGTCCGTGCCGATCTGGCGGATGGCGCTGATGATGCGTCCGGGCATGGCGCCAACGTAGGTCTTGCGATGGCCGCGGATCTCGGCCTCGTCATGGATGCCGCCCAGCGACATGCGGGTGTACTTGCGTCCGAGCGCCTCGGCAACGGAGCGGGCGATCGAGGTCTTTCCGGTGCCAGGCGGGCCGACCAGGCAGAGGATAGGGCCCTTGCTGCCGGTCTCGCCCGACTGCAGGCGCAGCTTGCGCACCGCCAGGTACTCGAGGATGCGCTCCTTGACCTGCTTCAGGCCATAGTGGTCGCGGTCGAGAATGCGGCGCGCCTCGGCGATGTCCAGATGCTCGTCATCAGTCCGGCCCCAGGGCATCTCGAAGACCATGTCGAGGTAGTTGCGCACAACCGCGCCTTCGGGATAGCCGGCCGGCATGCGGCTCAGGCGGTTGATCTCCTTCTCGAGGCGCGGGCGGGCCTCCTCGGGGATGTTCTTCTCCTGAAGCTGCTTCAGGTAGCCTTCGATCTCGTCCTGAACGCTCTCGGTCTCGCCAAGCTCGCTCTGGATGACCTTCATCTGCTCGCGCAGGAAATAGTCCTTCTGGTTCTTCTCGACCGTCTGGCGCACCTTCTCGCCGATGTCGCGCTCCAGTTCGGCGATGTACTTCTCCCGGCCAAGCAGCAGCACGAGACGCCGGATCCGGTCGACCGGGTCGAAGGCCTCGAGCAGCTCCTGCTTCTCCGACTGCTGGAGCGCCAGATTGGCGGCAATGGTGTCCGCCGCTTCGCTGGCATCGGTCATGCCGCTGATCGCGACCAGTGCTTCGGGCGAAAACTTGCCGCTGGCGCCGGCGTAGCCTTCCAGGGCCTGGACCAGCTGGCGGCGCCAGGCTTCCAGCTCACTGGCATCGACAGAATCGGGCATTGGCGGATACTGCTCGACTTCGACCCGGTAAAAGGGCTCGGCCTGGAGAACCTGGACCAGCCGTGAACGGCGAACGCCCTCGACGAGCAGCTTGGCGGTGCCTTCGGTCCCGGTCTGTTCGACCACCTGGCGGATACGGGCGACGCAGCCGATGGCGTAGATCTCGTCCGGTTCCGGCCACTCGACGCCGATGTCCTTTTGGGTGGCAAGGAAGAGGAGCTGGCTGCCGGATGCAGCCGCCTGGATGGCCTGGCGCGAACGGTCACGTGCCACGTCAAAGGAGAGCGTGATGCCGGGGAACACGGTCAGTCCGCGCAGCGGGATCATGGGCACGTCAATCAGAATGCGGGCACCGTCGTCGGCCTTGCGGCTGCGGCCATTCCTGGACCCGCTGCGGCGCTCGCCGGCGGAACGGCTGCCGGCCCTGGGTCCGCTGCGGCGCTCACCCGCGGACATGCGGGGCTCGCTGGCGGTCTGGCCGGCGTCGGCCTTGCGACTGGCGCCAGTTCCCTTCCGGCGTCCGGAGGCAGCGGGCTGGCCGGCATCCGTCCGGCCGTTCTTCCGGCGCGCTTCATCGCCCGGCCGGACGGCACGATCGGTCTGTTCCGGTTTGCTTCGCTTGCGGCTGCTTTCCATGGTTGCACGCTCCATCTACATTTTTGCTGCGTCCATTATACCATTCCGGGAAATGGCGTGGCGGTGCGCGATGCGCCAAAAAGCGACCCGGCTGGCCGTAGCCCGGTACGAAAAAGGGCGCC
>CAYOHO010000286.1:0-3641 GCA_964403755.1 uncultured Oscillospiraceae bacterium | reverse complement strand
GCTGGTGCTGCCCATGGCGAACTCGTCCATGTTGAGCTTGCCGAGCAGGACGGCGCCCGCGCCACGCAGCCGCGCCCAGGCGGTGGCGTCATAGGGCGGCCGGTAGCCGGCCAGCATGCGCGAACCGCAGGTGGTCGTCAGCCCGGCGGTGCAGATGTTGTCCTTGACCGCCATCGGCACACCGGCGAGCGGATAGGCTGCCTGACATGCCTCGGCCTGGCGCGCCTGGGCAGCAGCCACATCCGGCGTTGTCTGGATGAAGGCGTGAATCTCACCCTCGCGTGCGTCCATGCGCCCAAGGCAGAGCGCGGTCAGTTCGGAAGGCGTCACCTCGCCGCTGCGGACAAGTTCGCCTGCCTCGAGGGCCGAACAGGTGAGCAGGTCATCCGGCCGGCTCCCGGATTTATGATCGGTTGTCATGGCTGGAACCTCCTCACTGCACGGCCCGCGGCACGGTCATGTATTCTTCGGTAGCCTGCGGGCTTGATGCCAGCAGCGCTTCGCGGGCCAGCGACGGCCGCAGCTCGTCCGGGCGGCAGTCGCCGCTGCCGAAGGCAGAAGCGGCGACGTCTGCTGCCGCCGGTTCTCCAGCTTCGACGGACTGGCTGTCGTCAATTGCGGCCAGCCGTTCCATATAGGTCAGGATGCGGCCGATCTCCGCCTGGAATTCGCTGCGCTGCTCCGGGCTCAGCCGGATGCGGGCCAGACGCTCGAGGTACTGGATCTGGGCTTCGTCTATCATGATCTTGCTTCTCCTTGTCGGGCATTCACGGACCGGTCCTGCACCGGCGTGTTCAATGCGTGCCGGTGCGTCCCGGCGTTCACTGGCCAGGGCGCCACGGCTGCGGCGCTTGCGGGTCAGGGCGCCACGGCTGCGGCGCTTACGGATCCAGGCGACTCATGTCGCGCGGGAACATCGACGCCAGGCGGATGTTGGCATCGCCGAACAGCTTCATGCACAGGCGCTCGAGACCGAGGCCGAGGCCGCCATGCGGCGGCATGCCATAGCGGTGCATCTGCAGGTAGGACGAAAACTCGGCCGGGTCAAGGCCCTTGGCAGCCATCTTGTTGACCTGCGCCTGGTAGGTATGGATGCGCTGCCCGCCGGTCGTGACCTCGAGGCCGCGGAACAGCAGGTCGAAGCTGAGCGTGTAGCGCGGATCCTCCGGATCGTCCATGGCATAGAACGGGCGCTTCTTGCTCGGGTAATGGGTGACGAAGACGAAGTCGCTGCCGTACTGCTCCTGGAAATAGCGGCCGATCAGATGCTCCTCCTCCGGCTCGAGGTCGTAGGGGTTCTTGATCTTGCGCCCGTAGGCCCGGGCGACCAGTTCCTTGGCCTCGCGGAAGCGGACCTGCGGAATCTGTCCCACTTCCGGGATCTCGATGCCGAGCAGGGCGATGTCTTCGGCATACTCGCGCTTCAGCAGGTCGAAGATGAAGGCAAGCATGGCGGTCTCCATGGCACAGATGTCGGTGAAGTGCTCGATATAGCCCATCTCGAAATCGAGGCTGATGTACTCGTTGAGGTGGCGGGCTGTGTTGTGGCGCTCGGCGCGGAACACCGGACCGGCTTCGAAGACGCGCTCGTAGACGCCGACCATCATCTGCTTGTAGAACTGCGGGCTCTGGGCCAGGAAGGCCTTCTGCCCAAAGTAGTCGAGGGCGAAGACGTTGGCGCCGCCCTCGGCGGAGGCGGCCTGCAGCTTCGGGCTGCGGATCTCGGTGAAGCCCTGGGCATGCAGGAAATCGCGGAAGCCGCGCACGATGCCCTCCTGGATCCGGAAGCGGGCGCGGCGGTTGCTGTTGCGCAGCACGATCGGCCGCAGGCCGAGCTCGGTCTCGAGCGACTGGCCGGGCTTCCACTTGTTGATGGCAAAGGGCATCGCCTCTGCCGGTTCGGAAAGCACGACCGCGTCTTCGACCTGGACCTCGATGCCGTGCGGGGCGCGCTCTTCACGGATGATCCGGCCGGTCAGGCGGACACAGGCCTCCTCGCGCAGCAGGGGCCTGAAGGCGGCATGGGCGTCGCCCTGCAGCAGGGCCTGGACCAGGGAGTGCGGCGTCCGCAGCAGGACAAAGGCGAAGCCGCCCATGTCACGGATGCGGTGGATGGCGCCATGGACGGTGACAGGTGTTTCCTGGCCGGCCAGGGCCTCCAGGTCGGTGATGCGGATGATGGGCCGGATGGTGCGGGGATCGATGGTATCCATAATTCAGCCTCCAGAAGGGCGCAAAAATAAAAAAGCCTCCACGACAATGCGAAGAGGAATGCCTGCAGCCCCCGGAAAACCGTTTCAGCGTAGCCTGAATAGACGGAATTTCAGCGTGCGGACATTCCTCATGGAATTCATGTTACGGTCTACCAGCTGCCAGCGTGTCATGTCCGCCGCTCCTTTCCCGCAAGTCCGCTCCCGGTCGACGGACCGGACGGCTTGCCCAAGATGATAAAAAAACAGCGCAAGGTCCTTTCGGACCCGGCGCCCTTGCCAAGGTATCGAATGCTCGTATTCTGTCACATGCAAGTGCCGATGTCAATTCCTGCAATTCATGGAAATGACCGCCCGCGCGGCGGCGGATTCTGTCGCATTTGACGGGGGCGGCCGGTGCGGAGCCGCCAATCCGGCCGGCTCCGGGCTTGTGGCAGGGCAGGCTGAGCGGTTCAGGGCCTTCGCCAGCGGCAGGCCGACCGGTTCAGGACTTCCTGTTGTGGTAGGATGCACTGCGCCGCTCGGCGGAGAGGACATGGTAGCCATCGATGGCCTCGTCCCGGCAGCCGCCGAAGATGGCGCGCAGCTTGTTGCGGTACCAGTCCGGCCGCTTGACGACCAGGGCCAGCCGGCCGCCCGGCTTCAGGCGGTTGAAGCCCTTCTCGATGAAGTGGCGGGCCACGGCGTAGTCCGTGTGATAGGGCGGGTTGGACAGGATCCAGTCGAAGCCGGTCTCGTCAAGCTGGCGGAAGCCGTCGCTGACCTCGAAGCGCCAGGCGGCGGCGCGGTTGCGGATGGCGTTCGCCGCCGCACAGGCAACCGCACGCGGATCGACGTCCGTGAGCACAACCTCGGCGCCACGCAGCGCGGCCCAGATGCCGACGATCCCGCAGCCGCAGCCCAGGTCCAGCACCTTCTGCCCCGGCTCCAGGCGGACCGTGGAAAGCATCGCCAGCGTGCCGCGGTCTGCCGCGCGCGGCGAGAACAGTGACGGGTCGGCAGCCAGCTCCAGCTGGATGCCGTCGATCACCACAACGTAGGTCCCTGTCGATTCCATGCCTGCTCCTTTGCCTTCCTGGCAGCCCGGCTTTTGCCGCACAGCCGCCGGTGCTACACTGGAGGCATTCTGCCGCACATCTGACGGGAGGTTCCATGACCGATCCGATTCCGCTCCCGATTTCCGTTTCTGCTGTGATGCCGTGGCCGCTCGCAGCCGCCATCGTCGCCGTCAACCTGACGGCCTTTGCCGCCATGGGTCTCGACAAGCACCAGGCCAGGCGCCATGGCCGGCGCATCCGCGAGGCAGCGCTGATGGGCTGGGCCCTGGCCGGCGGCGGTGCTGGCGCTCTGGCCGGCATGCTGGTTTTCCGCCACAAGACCCGCCATCCCCTGTTCCGCTTTGGCCTGCCGCTGATCCTGATCCTGCAGCTG
>CAYOHO010000285.1:0-3643 GCA_964403755.1 uncultured Oscillospiraceae bacterium | reverse complement strand
TCAAGGACCTGCAGGCCCAGTACGACAGTTCGCTGCTGATGATCACCCACAACCGGGACATCATCGCCGAGATCTGCCAGAAGGTCATGTTCAGGTACGCCGGCACCATCGTCGAGTCCGGCACCGTCGCCGAAGTCTACGGCAATCCACTGCATCCCTACACGCGCGGCCTGTTTGGCTCGATCCCGAAACTGACCGGCCCGCGCGAGCGTCTGGCCTCCATCCCGGGCAGCGTCGCCAACTCCGCGCTGCTGCCGGCGGGCTGCGCCTTCCACCCCCGCTGTGCGCTGTGCGGCTCCGGCTGCGACGAGCAGCATCCGCGGATGCCCAAGATCAACGACAACCATTTCGTAGCCTGCCACATGGCTCGGGGAGGTGAAGCGCATGAATGACATCCTGACCGGCGCCCAGCCCCATGAAACCAGCACCACTGCCAAGACGAACCCGGCCTCCGCACAGGCCGTCAAGCCCCTGGTCCAGGTGAAGAATCTCAAGAAGCACTTTGCCATCAAGGGCAAGGGCATGCTTCACGCGGTCGATGACATCAGCTTCGAGATCTACCCCGGCGAAACGCTCGGCCTGGTCGGCGAGAGCGGCTGCGGCAAGAGCACTGTCGGCAATGTCCTGGTGCGCCTGCACAAGCCGACCGCCGGCGATTTCCTGTTCAGCGGGACGAGTGTCTTCAAGGCCGACGCCCGCGAAGGCTTCGACCTCTGCCGCAAGATGCAGATCATCTTCCAGGATCCCTATTCGTCGCTCAATCCGCGCAAGACCATCCGCATGATCCTGCAGGAGGGCTACGAGATCCACAAGATCGCCAGCGGTGCCGAGATGGACCGCCAGATCCGCCAGCTCTGCGCCGAGACCGGCATCAGCGAGGACTTCCTCAACAAGTATCCCCACGAGCTCGACGGCGGCAACCGCCAGATCGTCGGCATCGCCCGCGCCCTGTCGCTGTCGCCGGAATTTGTCGTCTGCGACGAGCCCGTCTCCTCGCTCGACGTCTCGATCCAGGCCACGATCATCAACCTGCTGATGGACCTGCAGCGCAAGAAGAACCTCGCCTTCCTCTTCATCTCGCACGACCTCAGCGTGGTGCGCCACATCTCCAACCGCATCGCCGTCATGTATCTCGGCCAGATCATCGAGCTCGCCGAGACGGACGAGATGTTCAGCAACACGCTGCATCCGTACTCGATCGCGCTGCTTTCAGCCGTTCCGAAGGTCGAGATCGGCCATCGAGTCTCACGCATCGTCCTCAAGGGCGATGTCCCCAGCCCGCTCAACCCGACCGAAGGCTGCCGCTTCGCCCCACGCTGCTGGATGGCCGGCGAGATATGCAAGACGGTCACGCCGCCGCTCGTCGATGTCGACGGCAAAGGCCACAAGGTCGCCTGCCACTTCTGGCAGGAGTCGCGCCGGCGGGCGGTCGACGCCCAGAAGGTTCCGGTGCGCGAGCTGAAGCGCTTTAGCGGAAAGGATTGACGTTCGCATGGCACTGACACCGGAAGAGAAAAGCCAGCTGGCCCGCCAGGTCCGGGAGAAGACTCTGGTCGAACCGGTCCTGACCCCGGAATACCGGCGCAGCCTTGACCTCGTGGACATCGAGGACACGGGGATCGAGACCCGCGAAGGCCGCACGCACATCTACATCATCCGCGCCCACGGCCGGCCGGCCAATTGCTCCGTCTACATCAACTTCCACGGCGGCGGCTTCGTGCGCGGTCACGGGCCGCGCAACCTGGCGTTCTGTGCCCGCATGGCTGCCAGCATCGCCGGCATCGTGGTCGATGTTGACTACCGGCTGGCGCCGGAGTATCCATACCCGGCTGCCGTCAACGAGGCCTACGACACGGTCCGCTGGGTCTTCGCGAACGCCGGGGCTCTTGGCATCGACCCCGACCTCGTGACGGTCGGCGGCGACAGCGCCGGCGGCAACCTCACGCTGGCTACCGCCCTGCGCGCTGGCCAGACCGGCGACTTCCAAATCCGCCACATCCTGATCTATTACCCGGCCGTCGACATGGCCACACCCGCACGCGAGAAGCCGGAATGGGAGCTCAACATCATCGCCCCGGAACGGATGAACGCATTCAACCGCTGCTACCTTGACGATGATGCCGAGGCAGCCCGCAGCCCCTATGTTTCGATGCTTTATGCACCCGATGACATGCTGGCGCGCCTGCCGGACACGCTGCTGATCACGGCCGGGAAGGACAACCTGCGTTTCGAGGCCGAGGCGCTGGCCGCCCGCATGGTCGCGGCAGGCGTCACGGTCACGATGCGCCGCTTCCTCGAGAGCCGGCACAGCTTCATCATCAACTGCATCGACGAATGGGAAGCGGCCCAGGCGCTGATCATCGAAACCCTGCAGAACGCCACCCGCCAGAACTGACCGTCGGACCTGTCCGCCAGCCCGTTCGACAGACTTGTCCGACAGAACTGCTCGCCAGGCAGGTCCGACAGCCATGTCCGCCGGACCTGATTCCTGACCGGTCAACCGCGGGCGCTGCATCTGACGACGCCTGGCCCGCCGCCGGACAACATGCCGCCCGTGAACTGCAAAGCCGGCCGGACGCCGACCAACAGGTCGGAAGTCGGGCCGGCTTTTTCCATTTGCCTGATGAGTCCTGACTATTCGGTCAACGCCCGGTAGCAGGCCGGCTGGCGGTCGGCAACGACATTCGTGCCTGGCACCACGTCCTTGAGCTTGCTGAGCGCCGTATTGACCAGGCCGGCCGCGGAGTGGACCGGCGCCGCCAGGGTCGCCGTGATGACGGCCGCATCCGGGCTGACGATCACGCTGCTGTCGGCACCGCCAACCGACGAACTGCGGATGACGAACATGCGGTTCTCCGCTGCCCGTGTCTGCAGCAGCCTCATCGTCCAGTCACTGCGGCAGCTGTCGAAGCAGACCAGCAGGTCGGCTCCCTTCAGCATGGCCGTGCGGGCGATCTCGGGAATCTCGATTTCGGCATCAAAGAGCGCCGCGGCCCGGATGTCCGGCGTCAGCGCAACCACCTCGATCGAATCGCCAGGCAGGGAATCCGGGTCATGGGTGGCGGGAATCTCGCCGACGCAGCCGCCCCGGCTCAGTACCAGAGCCCGGCGCCGCCAGGCTGGCCGTGCGGCCATGCCTGCCGCTGACGCGGCAGCACCTGCCGCTGGCAAGGGCCCATCACCTTGACCGGCCGGCTTGGAACCGGCCAGGATTGCCAGCTGGTCCGGGCCAAGGGCAGCCTGGATGCGCTCGATCACAGCTGGTCCAAGCGCCTGCGGCCGGCGCAGTTCCGGCAGCACGACGAGGCGGGCCGAGAGGATGCCCGCTGCCTGGATGAAGCGGACCGCTTCGGCTGCATAAGCCTCGGCGCTGTCGGCAGGGAAGCGGGCAACCAGCGTGTACAGGGTCAGGTCGGTGAGCGACTGGCGCCAGGAGGGCGCGCTCGCGGCCGAAGGGATGGCAGCGGCGCCGCTTGCGGCTGAAGGGATGGCGGAGACGACGCTTCCAGCCGGGGTGGCGGCGGAAGCGATACTCGCCTCCAGCGTCCGGTTCGTCGTCAGATACTGCTGGATCGGCAAGTCGGCAGTCGGCCGGGCGATCGGTTCAAAGAGCGAGGGGCGGCGCGGCGGCAGCGGCCGGCAC
>CAYOHO010000284.1:0-3656 GCA_964403755.1 uncultured Oscillospiraceae bacterium | reverse complement strand
ATTGATGTTACCTCCTGCGGCGACACCCATGCCCGGGTGACCCCTTCGACCTCTAGGGCCCAGGCCTCGTAGTCGTAAGCACACCCGCCTTGCGGCGGCTGCTGGATCCGCGCGATCAATCGGCCCCGCAGGTCGTCTTCGCTTTCGAGGTCAGCCCCGCCGGACATTTCCCCAGCCACGGCAACGGACTGGACACCGACGACCGGCGACACCATGGTCATGTTCTCGCCAGCAGCGCGATTTCCGGCTGCGCCAGGCTCGACCGCTTCGACCGGCGCCGTGGCATTCGGCAAGGACACCACCGCATCGGCCGTGGTTGCGTACTGCTGACCATCGAGCGCCTGCAACAGCGTCCCGGCCAGGATGACGGCGCCGGGCTGGACGGAGAAGGTCACCGAGCCGGTCGCTGCAGCGGCCGGCTTGCGCTCAACACCCCAGATGCTTGCCTGGCGGATCAGGGTATCGAGGTCGGAGGTGTCGGGCAGGATCTGGCGGGAAACCCAATCGATGAAGCCATACAGGCCATGGGCCACGCCGGAAAACACCCGGGCATAGACCTCGGCATCGGCACGGCGCAATGCCTCGTCGGTGGAAAGGCGCGAGAGCGTATCGTTGCGCGTGCGCTGGACCAGCTCGGCAAGGGTCGGGCGGGAAAAACTCATTGCAGGAAACTCCAGGCATCAGGAAAACGGATGTCCATCGGCTTGCCGTCGGACTTGAAAACGCGCACACCGAGCGCCAGCGTGGAGAGCCCATGCCGTTCGGCTTCGACTTCCACGCGGGCGGCGACGCCGTCCTTGACCAGCCAGGCGAGCGCCTCCTCGGCGTATCGCCGTGCGCGCTGGACGGTGCTCGGAATCAGCTTTTCACGCGACAGAAGCCAGAGGCGGCTGCCAATCTTGTCGTTCGGCACGGTCGGGAAGCTGTCGCCCCACCAGCCCATGCGCTCATTGCCGGGCAGCACGTCGTCCGGGTTGGCACGGCGCCAGGTGAACAGGCTGATGATGACGGCGCGCACCAGCGGGTTGTCTGAGGCGAGGCCGAGCGAAGTCGCCTGCCCATCGATCAGGATGGTCAGTGGTTGGTCGTTGATCATGGCTACATCTGCTGGTTAGGCTGGTTGGTGACGGTCTGCGTCTCGTTGTGGCTGTGGCCGTTGTAAGTCGAGCGCATACCCGCCATGGTCTTGCCGGTGCTATCGCACTTGTCCTTGATGTCGCCCGTGACCTCGAGGAGCGGCGTTTCCATCCGCACCTTCGTCGAGGCCTTGACCGTGGCCGTCGGCACGTTCTGGATGACCAGCGGCTTGTTGGCCCCATCGATGACGATGCCGGTGCGCGTCAGATGCACCTTCTGCCCCTGGTCGTCATGGATCGCCATCTCGCCGGAGAGCAGCCCCTGGAGGCGGTACCGGCGATCGGCCACCACGATCACAAGGCCGTGCGAGCGGTCGCCATCGGGAAACAGAGCCACTTCCTCGGCGCCAGGCTTCGGGTTGGAGGTGTAGCCATAGGGCTCGAAGTGTTCAACATCCGACTTCGACTCATCAGCCATCAGGCGGATCTGCAGGGTCTGCATCTTCGTCGCCGAATTGACGGCCGTCACGACACCCCGGGCGATCATGTTGCCCAGGCTGCGCCGCAGCGGCGCCATCAGTTTTCCGAAATCGCTCACCGCACATCCCTCCAGCCGACGTCGCTCTTGTCGTATCCGCCACCCTTCTGGCGCTTCTCCGGCTTGAGCGTGCCGGCCTTGCTGCGATACCCATCCGGCGGGCCGACCTTGATCTCGGTACGCAGGCCGCGGTCATCCATCACGTAGGCCAGCTCGGCGATGACCATGTCGGCATCGAAGCCGATCAGGCCGTCGACGACGCGGACGATCTGGTTCTGCACCCATAGCGAGCCATCGGCCTGCCGCCACCCGATGATGGTGTAGCGCGTTTCCAGCGCCTTGGCTGCCCGGTAGGCTTTCTCGTACTCGGCGCGCTCCTGGCAAGTGCCGTCGTCAGCCTGCCCGGACTGCTTGATGACCAGCACCCGGCGACGGGTGGCCCTGGCATCCCGCGCTGTCGCCGTATCCCCGGTGACGGTCGTGCGCCTGGTCTCTCGGCTGACACCTTCTTCCTCGGAAGCATCGGCGCCGAATGCGTCGTCGCTGCCGGCGCGTTGCCCCTTGACGATGTACTCAGAGAAGACGCCCTTGTAGTCGAGCTGGGTGTCACCTTCGAGGATGTTCACGCCCAGCTCGACCGGCGTCGCCGCGCGGCCGGCGCTGCCGACATCGATGAAAACCAGATCGCCTTTCTCGTTGTCGGTGGAAAGCACGTGCCGGATCCGCATCATGCGGTCGATCGACTCGAATACGGTCTCGCCGACATCGACCTGGTGCTCGGGAATGGCCCGGCCGGTATCGACCTCGGCGATAACGCGCACGCCGTAGGGCGCAGCCAGGGCTGCGGCAATGACCTCCAGCTTCTGGTTACGCCACTGGTTCGCCGTCTTCGGCGGCGGCTTGACGACGTTCGGCTTCTTCCCGTCCGGCCCGACGACATCCTTCCACATGCCACCATCCCCGGCGGCCGTTGCCTCTCCGGTCGGCACCGGGCAGCAATCGACCAGGTCGGCCGTCTTGCTGCGCCCCTTCACGCCGACCCCGACCGCGTTGCCGTCGTAGCGGATCGGCGTCGCATCGACGAAGCCGGTCAGCACCAGGTCATTGCCGATGAACACCTGGCAGAGATCGCCCGGCCGGATCCGGCGCGGAATGTCGGTCTGCCCAGGCCAGCGGTCAGTAACGGAGAGGTCGAAGCTGCGCGCCTGGCGTTCGATGCCGGCCTCGATGCGGACGGCCTTCCAGCCGCCGTACTCTTCGCCGTTGACCACCAGCGTCACCAGGTTGGCTGGATCCGGAATTGTGGCGAAATTACTGGCGCCGTTGCTCATTTCGTCAATACCTTGATCGGCAGTGCCGGCACGAAGCCCGGGTGCCGCACTCTGTTTCTGGCGACCAGCTCGGCATCGCGCGTCGCGTCGCCGTAATAGTCGTAGCTGACCACCAGGGCCGGCAGCACTTCCGGCGGGGTCAGGGTGTCCAGCCGGGCGTTGTTCCTGGCACGTGTGGTCAGGTCTTGCCAGACCGCTGCGCGGGCAGCCTGCAGGGCGTCATAGACACCGTCCGTTGCCGTCAGCGACTCCGCATCGATAGCAGCCACCAGCTCATCGCGCACGCCGATCATTTCGCCGTAGCTGACGACCGGGTTGGCCGAGGCATCGACCTTGGTGCCGACCAGGCTGGAGGCGCCCACCGCCTGCACCAGCATCGCCTGACGGCACAGCGCGTACAGCGCGGCAGCGTTCTTGTCTGCCTGGTGGCGCGACGGCGTGTAGGTGCGCGACGGCTTCGGCGACTTCATGCTGCTGCCCTTGCTGGTGCGCGACAGCTGCCGGACGATGTTGCTCCAGGCCGCGACGGTCGTTGCACCATGGGCATCGGTGAGTTCGATGCTCCAGACGGAATAGAAGGATAGCGCGAGCGCGGAAACCAGCATGAGGCCGACGCCCAATGGCGAGGAGCCGGACGTGTCCAGCGCGTTGCCGCCATTGCCCAACGTGACCATGAGGACACCGACGAAGGCGGCCAGCAGCCCGAGCGTC
>CAYOHO010000283.1:0-3665 GCA_964403755.1 uncultured Oscillospiraceae bacterium | reverse complement strand
GCGGGTGAAGGCGACGCCGGTGCCGGACGTCTCGCCCATGTTGCCGTAGACCATCTCCTGGACGTTGACGGCGGTGCCCCAGCTGCCCGGGATGTCGTTCATGCGGCGATAGATGATCGCGCGCTCGTTGTTCCAGGAGCGGAAGACAGCCTTGACGGCCTCAATCAGCTGGACGCGCGGATCCTGCGGGAAATCCTCGCCCTTGTTCTGGCGATAGACAGCCTTGAAGCGGGCGACGACCTGCTGCATGTCGCCGGCGTCGAGGTCGGTGTCGAGGTGGACGCCCTTGGCTTCCTTGACCTTTTCAAGCTCGGCCTCGAACTGGGACTTGGGGATTTCCATGACGACGTCGCTGAACATGGAGATGAAGCGGCGGTAGCTGTCATAGGCGAAGCGCGTATTGCCGGTGAGGGCGGCCAGGCCCTCAACGACTTCGTCGTTCAGGCCGAGGTTGAGGATCGTATCCATCATGCCGGGCATCGAGGCACGGGCGCCGGAGCGGACAGAGACCAGGTAGGGGTCCTTGACGTCGCCGAACTTCTTGCCGATGATCTGCTCGGCCTGGGCGAGTGTGTCGAAGATTTCCTTCTCGATGTCGGCTTCGATCTTCTCGCCGTCTTCGTAGTAGCGCGTGCAGGCTTCGGTCGTGATGGTGAAGCCGCGCGGGACAGGCAGTCCGAGTCCCGTCATCTCGGCAAGGTTGGCACCCTTGCCGCCGAGGAGATTCTTCATGCTCGCATTGCCCTCGGTGAACATGTACACGTACTTGGTCATTCATGATCCTCCTTTGATTCCTTCGGTTTTGCTTCAAGAACAGGGGGTCCGGTATCGAAACGGCCGGGGCGGCGCTGATCGGCAAGGCTGTCGGTCTCAAGGGCCGCCGGCTCCGGCTGTCTGGACTGGCTGGAATGGCAGGCAGGTGTCGATATGGCCGGATCTGGGCTTCTGCAGGGCCGGCGGGCTGTTTGATATATGCCGGTACATACAGGTTAGTACAGACTAAACTGGTCCGGGTTTCCTGTCAAGTCCCGGCACCCGGAACCGGTCCGGCTGATCCGCCTGCGGGCATTGTTCCGATCCTTTGGCAAAGCGGCTTCTGCAGTGGCCGGACGGCCTGACAGCCGGACGGCGGCGGAGCGGCACTGGCTCGGGCATGACTGGGCGCGCAGGCCTGGCTTATGCCCGAAGAATCAGCAGAACCGGCTCCGCCCGCCGGATCTGGTCCGGCGGGCGGGCTGGGCGGCTCAGAAGGCGAACTTGCCGCTGAACCAGTCGGCGAGGCCGGCAATCGGCACCCGGACCTGGTCCATGCTGTCGCGTTCACGGATGGTCACGCACTGGTCCTCGAGCGACTGGAAGTCGAAGGTGACGCAGTAGGGCGTGCCGATCTCGTCCTGGCGGCGGTAGCGCTTGCCGATCGACTGGCGGTCGTCGAACTCGCAGGAGTACTGCCGGCAGAGATCGTGGTAGAGCGGCTCCGCCGCTTCGCTCAGCTTGGCGGAGAGGGGCAGGACGGCGATCTTGATCGGTGCGAGGGCGGGCGAGAAGCGCATGACGGTGCGGACATCGCCGGGGGCGATCTCTTCTTCATCATAGGCGCTGCAGAGGAAGGCCAGCGTGACACGGTCGGCGCCGAGCGAGGGCTCGATGACGTAGGGGATATACTTGGTGTTCGTCGCCGGATCGAAGTAGGTGAGGTCCTCGCGGGCATGCTCGATGTGCTGCTTGAGGTCGTAGTCCGTACGGTCGGCGATGCCCCAGAGCTCGCCCCAGCCGAAGGGGAACAGGAACTCGAAGTCGGTCGTCGCCTTGGAGTAGAACGAGAGCTCCTCCGGGGAATGGTCGCGCAGGCGCAGCTCGTCATCCTTGAGGCCGAGGTTCAGCAGCCACTGGTGGCAGAAGGTGCGCCAGTACTGGAACCATTCGAGGTCGGTGCCGGGCTCGCAGAAGAACTCCAGCTCCATCTGCTCGAACTCGCGGGTGCGGAAGATGAAGTTGCCGGGCGTGATCTCGTTGCGGAACGACTTGCCAACCTGGCAGATGCCGAACGGGATCTTCTTGCGCGTGGTGCGCTGCACGTTCTTGAAGTTGACGAAGATGCCCTGGGCCGTTTCCGGGCGCAGGAAGATCTCGGCCTTGCTGTCCTCGGTGACGCCCTGGAACGTCTTGAACATCAAGTTGAACTTGCGGACGTCGGTGAAGTCCTTGCTGCCGCATTCCGGGCAGGCAATGCCCTGCTCGCGGATGTAGGCGATGAGCTGGTCGTTGCTCCAGCCGTCGACGCGCGTCTCGAGGCCCTGGGCGTTGTTGTGGTCCTCGATCAGCTTGTCGGCGCGGTGGCGCGACTTGCAACTCTTGCAGTCGATCAGCGGATCGGAGAAGCCGCCGACGTGGCCGGAGGCGACCCAGACCTGGGGGTTCATGAGGATGGCGCAGTCCATGCCAACGTTATATGGGCTCTCCTGGACGAACTTCTGCCACCAGGCGGCCTTGACGTTGTTCTTCAGCAGGACGCCGAGCGGACCGTAGTCCCAGGTGTTGGCGAGGCCGCCGTAGATTTCGGATCCCTGGAAAATGAAGCCGCGGTTGCGGGCCAGGGCGGTGATCTTGTCCATGGTCTTCTCGGCAGGCATCAGGCTTCTTCCCCGCTTTCGTCCGACTTCTCCGCGTCCGGCGCGCCGGCTTCCATCTCATCATCCGTGACCAGGCCAGCGCAGCTGTCCTGCTCATTGGCTTCGCCGGCCGCCTGGCCGTGACTGGTGTCGGAAAGGCGGGCGGCATTCTCGGCAAACCGGGTGGCGAACAGGTCGGCATCCGGCTCCTCGATGGCGATCATCTCGTCGGCGGCGGCATCCACAGACTCGCGGATGGCGTCAGCCAGGCTCGACTGCTCGGCGGCGGTGCGGGCTGCGAGGCGGGCTGCCTCGATGTCGGGACGCAGCGGAATGTAGACGCTGCGGATGCCCTTGATGCCGCGGACCCGGTCGGCGGCGAGCTCTTCACAGGCCAGTGTGACCAGGTTCGGCGAGTCGGAGTCGACCAGCGGCCTGGCGCCGTCCACCAGCTGGCGGGTGCGCTTGGCGACGAGAATCGCCAGGGTGTAGCGGTTTTCCGCCTTCGGGAGCAGTTCTTCCATCTTGGGTTTGACGAGCATGCTACTTCCTCCTTGTATGGTCAGCCCGGCCGGCCTCTGGTTGCCGGGCACAGTGCCGCGCGGGTGGCTTCTGCGGATTGCTTCCGCAGAAGGTTTCTGCGGAATGTCCGCCGT
The DNA here is from genome assembly GCA_964403755.1 of uncultured Oscillospiraceae bacterium. Taxonomy (GTDB): domain Bacteria; phylum Bacillota; class Clostridia; order Saccharofermentanales; family UBA5734; genus JAXGXQ01. The sequence goes on along the minus strand of CAYOHO010000283.1, from coordinate 397 downwards.
TGGCTTCTCTATGGTTCAGAGGGCCAGGACCTGGTCCTCGATGCCCTTCATCTGCGGGTAACGGCAGCGCTCGGCCTCGATGATGCTGAAGATGCGTCTGGCAGCCGCGTCGAGGTCGTCGTTGACGACCACGTACTGGAACAGTTCGGCCTGGCGGATCTCGTGGCGGGCCTTCTTCAGGCGGGCATCCACGACCCGGGCGTCGTCGGTGCCCCGCTTCTCGAGCCGGCGCTTCAGTTCGGTGAACGACGGCGGCATCAGGAACACCGTGATGACTTCGGGGTACTTCTCCATCACCGACAGCGAGCCGGGGACGGTTATGTCCATGATCACATCGGTCCCCTGCTCGACCATGCGGGCCAGCGGGGTCCGGGGCGTGCCGTAGTAGTTGCCGCAG
>CAYOHO010000282.1:0-3670 GCA_964403755.1 uncultured Oscillospiraceae bacterium | reverse complement strand
CGCTCGGTCCGCTGACCAAGGGTCGCACCTGCATCGGCTGTGTGATGAAGGGGATCAAGGACGGCAAGGAGAAGCAGATCTACATCTACAACATTTGCAGCCACGAAGAGGCTTACCGCGAGGTCGGCTCCCAGGCGATCTCCTACACCACCGGCGTGCCGGCGATGATCGGCGCCATGATGTACCTCAAGGGCTACTGGAACAAGCCCGGTGTCTACACGGTCGAGGAGTTCGACCCCGACCCGTTCATGGAGCAGCTCAACAAGCAGGGCCTGCCCTGGCAGGAGAGCTTCAACCCGGTCCTGGTCGACTGAGGCCCGGACGCATGCACATCATCGGTTCACAGAGCCCCGACATGCCCTTTGACTTCGCAGCGGTGCGCACGCCGGCCTATGTGGTCGACGAGGGCCTGCTGCGCCGCAACCTCGAGGTCCTCGACAGCGTCCAGCGCCAGACTGGCTGCCGGATCCTGCTCGCCCTCAAGGGCTTCTCGATGCATGCCGTGTTCCCGCTGGTCGGCGAGTACCTCGCCGGCATCACGGCCAGCGCCCTCTTTGAGGCGCGCCTCGGCCGTGAGGCCATGGGGAAGGAGGTCCACATCTACGCCCCGGCATACGTCGAGTCGGACATGCCGGAGATCCTGGAGACGGTCGACCACATCGTGTTCAACTCGTTCAGCGAGTGGGCGCGCTACCGCGGCCAGGTGCTCGGCTGCGGCCGCCCGGTCGAGGCCGGCATCCGCATCAATCCGGAATACTCCGAGATCGCGACGCCGCTCTACAACCCCTGCTCCACCAATTCCCGCCTCGGCGTGACGCTGAAGAACTTCCGGCCCGACCTGCTGGAGGGCATCAGCGGCCTGCATTTCCACACCCTCTGCGAGCAGAACTCGGACGCCCTGGCGCGCACGGTGCCGTACATCGACGAGAAGTTCGGGCCCTACATCCGCAAGATGAAGTGGCTCAACCTCGGCGGCGGCCACCATGTCACCCGTCCGGACTACGACATCGCGACGCTTGTCGGCGTCATCCGCCACTTCCAGGACACCTACGGCGTGCAGGTCTACCTCGAACCGGGTGAAGCGATCGCCCTGAACACCGGCTTTCTCGTCTGCCAGGTGCTCGACGTCGTCGACAATGGCATGCCGATCGCCATCCTCGACACCTCAGCTGCCAACCACATGCCCGATGTCCTCGAGATGCCCTACCGGCCCACGATCATCGGCGGCGCCCTGCCGGGCGAGAAGGCGTACACCTACCGGCTCGGCGGCCCCACCTGCCTGGCCGGCGACGTTGTCGGCGACTGGTCGTTCGACGAGCCGCTCGTCCGCGGCACCCGGCTCGTATTCACCGACATGGCGCATTACACGATGGTCAAGAACAACATGTTCAACGGGGTCAGCCTGCCCGACATCGACCTGCGCGGCGCCGACGGGCAGATCCGCGTCATCCGCCGCTTCCGCTTCGAGGACTACCGCGACCGCCTCTCCTGAACCGCCCGCCCCGAATCCGCTCCCACCCTTGAACCATCCGCCCCGAATCCGCTCCCGTCCTTGAACCATCCGCCCCGAATCCGCTCCCGCCCTTGAACCAGATGTCTGCCGTCCCTGAACCAGCCGCCCGACTGACAACGCTTCCACCCGGCAGCCGCGCCGGGAAGGCGCCGTCAAGCTACCGGTCCATGCGGCCGCCCGGCTGCCCGAAAAAGCCCTGATTCGCTCCCTGAAACCGGCAGAAGCGGCCATTGTTTCTGAAAATCGAGCGGCAGGACCACGATATCAATGTAAATCAATGGGAATTTTGAGAATTTGCGAACCAATCAATTGAATTCGAAAAATTTATCTGTTACCATGTCTTGGGTGAAATTGTCTGAAAACGCTTCCAGAACCAGAAATGATCCTGCAAGCCAAGTTCTATGATGGAGGGAAACCGTGGGGAAGAAGATTGTCGTTCTGGGTGCAGGCTACGCCGGCGTCCTGACAGCCAAGAAGCTGGCCAAGCGCCTCAGGAAAGAGTCTGATGTCGAGATTTCGATCATCGACAAGCACCGCTACCACACCATGCTGACCGAACTGCATGAAGTTGCCGGCAACCGCGTTGAGGAAGACAGCATCCGCATCAGCCTCAGCCGCATCTTCGCCGGCCGCAAGGTCAAGGTCATCACCGACACGATCGAGTCGATCGACTACGATGCCCGTGTCATGAAGGGCCTCGACGCCAGCTACAGCTATGACTACCTGGTGCTGGCCTCTGGTTCGAAGCCGGCCTACTACGGCATCCCCGGCGCCAGCGAGAACACGCTGCCGCTGTGGTCCTACGATGATGCCGTCCGCCTCAAGGCACACATCTTCTCGATGTTCAGCCAGGCCAACAGCGAAAACGATCCGGCTAAGCGCAAGGCGCTGCTGACCTTCTACGTCGCGGGCGCCGGCTTTACCGGTGTCGAGATGGCGGGCGAGCTCGCCGAATGGGTCCCGCGGCTCTGTGACGAGTTCGAGGTCCGCCAGGAGGAGGTCAAGATCGTCGAGGTCGACCTGCTCAACCGCGTCGTCCCCGTGCTCTCCGAGAAGCTTTCGGTCAAGACCGAAAAGCGCCTGCGCAAGATGGGCGTCGACATCAAGCTCAAGACCGGCATCGTCTCGGTCGGGAAAGACTATATCGAATACAAGCAGGACGACGAGGTCTTCCGTGACTCCACCCGCACGGTCATCTGGACCGCGGGCACCGAGTGCGCCGACATCGCCCAGAACGCCGCTCAGCTCAAGCCGGTCCGCCGCGGCCGCATCGAGGTGGATGACTACCTCCAGGCCAAGGAATACAAGAACGTCTATGTCGCCGGCGACAACATGTTCTACATGGCCGAAGGCGCCAAGATGCCCGTTCCCCAGATGGTCGAGAACTGCGAGCACTCCGCCGCCACGATCACGAACAACCTCGTGGCCGATGTCACCGGCAAGGGCGAGAAGGAAAAGTACGACCCGGCATTCCACGGCGTCATGGTCAGCATCGGCGGCCGCTACGGCGTGGCCACGGTCGGCACCGACAAGAAGAAGATCAACCTGCCGTCCTTCCTGGCGATGTTCGTCAAGCACTTCATCAACATCGTCTATTTCGTGCAGGTCCTGGGCTGGAACAAGGTCTTCAGCTACATGAAGCACGAGTTCTTCACGATCCGTCACCGCCGCAGCTTTGTCGGCGGCCACTTCTCGAACCGCACGCCCAGCTTCCTGCTGGTGCCGCTGCGCCTGTTCCTCGGCTTCATCTGGATCATGGAGGGCATCAAGAAGGTCAACGAAGGCTGGCTGTCCTCACCGAAGCTGGTCGCGTTCTTCAACGGTGCCAGTGACCTCTTCAACAAGGTCATCTCCGGCGCCACCTACACGCCTGGCGCCGACGCAGTCGCCGGAGCAACGGGCGCGGCCGAGGCCGGCGGAGCAGCCGGCGGTGCCGCCGTCGCCTATGGCTCGACCATCCTGAACTGGAACATCCTCGGCATCTTCAAGATCTTCATCATCAATGCCTCGGACGTCGCCGCGAAAGTCCAGTTCGGCCTTGTCGACTGGTTCACGAAGAACGTCATCACGGCCACGGACGGCACGCAGCTGTTCTTCCAGATCGTCATCGTCATCTCCGAGATCCTGATCGGCCTGGCCCTGATCGGCGGCCTGTTC
>CAYOHO010000281.1:0-3671 GCA_964403755.1 uncultured Oscillospiraceae bacterium | reverse complement strand
TATTGAGGAAATGGCGGTCATGCGACACGACGATGACGGTGTTGGGGTACTCGATGAGGAACTCCTCCAGCCAGCGGATCGCCTTGTAGTCGAGGTGGTTGGTCGGCTCGTCAAGCAGCAGGATGTGCGGATTGCCGAACAGGGCCTGCGCCAGCAGGACCTTCACCTTGTCGCCGCTCGGCACGTCGCGCATCAGGGCGCCGTGGAGCTCCTTCGCGACACCCAGGCCCATGAGCAGCCGCTCCGCATCGGTCTCGGCATCCCAGCCGTTCAGCTCGGCGAATTCGTGCTCCAGTTCAGCGGCCGCCATGCCATCCTCGTCGCTAAAGTCGGCCTTGGCGTAGAGCGCCTCCTTCTCCCGGATGATCTCGTAGAGGCGCTTGAAGCCCATGATCACCGTCTCGAGAACGGGGAACGCATCGTAGGCGAACTGGTCCTGCTTCAGCGTCGCCAGGCGGTCGCCCGGCGTCATCGTCACCGAGCCGGTCGTCGGCTCCAGCTCGCCGGACAGGATACGGATGAAGGTCGTCTTGCCGGCACCGTTGGCGCCGATGAGGCCGTAGCAGTTGCCGGGCGTAAACTTGATATTGACATCTTCGAACAGCTTGCGGCTGGCGAAGCGAAGGCTTAGGTTCGTGACTGTAATCATGGTCGGGCAATCCTCCGTTCAGGCATGAAAGCAGATTGTACCAGATTCCGGGCGGTCTGCACAGGGTGGACGCGTTGTGTGGTATGCTTAGCGGAGCGCCCGGATGCCGCAGGCAGCCGGACAGAAAGCAGGCAGATTCATGTCAGATCCTTCAGAACACCAGGGCACGGCAATCGGCAGCGAGGCGGCTGGCAGCCTGTCAGGCGGACCCGCCAGCCAGGCAGCCGTAACCGGCAGCCAGGCTATCGAGCCCAGCACGCGCCGTCGCCCGCAGACGCCGGCCGAGGAGCGCTTCAACCTGCTCAGCCATGCTCTCCTGGCCGGCCTGCTGATCCTGTCGCTGCCATTGTCCCTCTATCATATCCAGACGACTGCCGGGGCCAAGGCGGTGGTACGCATGGTTTCCGTACTCGTCTACCTGCTCTGCATCTTGACCATGCTGGTGAGCTCGTCAGCCTACCATGCGCTTCCCCTGGGCAGCCGCTGGAAGCGTATCACCAACCGCATCGACCATATCTCGATCTACCTGGCCATTGCCGGATCCTACACACCGGTCGCGCTGGGCGCACTCGACCGGGCAACCGCCATCCGGGTGCTGCTGGCTGAATGGGGCCTGACCATCATCGGCATCATCTTCAAGCTGCGCCGTTTCAAGACCGGCCGCGCCAATGCCATCTTCTCGACCATCCTCTACCTCGCCATGGGCTGGCTGATCGCCCCCTACGCTCCCCAGCTGGTGCGGAACGTGTCGCCGGCCTTCATCGCCTCGCTGTTCGCCGGCGGCATCGCCTATACGGCCGGCGTCCTCTTCTACGCCATCCAGAAGCCGCGCATGCACAATATCTGGCACATCTGCGTCGCCGTCGGCGTCATCTGCCACTTCACCGGAATTGTCCTCTTCCTGTAGCAGCCGATTCCTTCCATGGCAGATTGTGGTCCGACCGGCACCCGCAAGTTGGCTGCAGTTGTGAAACAGCCGATCCATCCACCGTGCAACGTATGAACCATATTGAAACGCTTGAAACTATTATGTTTCAAGCGTTTCGTCATTCTTATCGATTTTGCCCAAACCAGATCCGTCATCGCAGCGTTCGATTGTGATAAGATGGGCTGGCGAAGCCATTTTCCATCGGACTGCACAGAGTCCGGCCAGCAAATCTGGTGACTTTGACAGCCCGATCATGTTGGCACGGTATTTGCTTATTGTTGGATGGGAAGCCTTTGAATCACAAGGGCAATTACGTAATGGAGGATCATACATGAAAAAGCGCATCACCCTGGTTCTCGCACTGATTCTCACCCTTTCGATGCTGGCCGGCTGCGGCGTGTCCGCTGCGACCACAGCTGCCACCACCAAGGCAGCGGGCACTTCGGCTGCCGCCACCACCACAGCAGCCACCACCGTCAAGGCCTGGGTGCCGGACACGGAAATCGAGTTTGTCGTGCCCTCGGCCGCTGGCGGCGGCTCCGATCTCAACGCCCGCACCATCGCGGACATCGCCTTCACCAATGGCTTCTCGCCCAAGAACTTCAAGATCAACAACCTGCCCGGCGGCTCCGGCGCGACCGCGTTCTCCTATGTCGGCCAGAAGAAGGGCAGCAACACCACCCTCATGGTCCTGCACAACGGCCAGATCATGTCCACCCTGGTCAACAAGTCGCCGGTCAAGTCCACCGACCTGACCGACCTGCAGGTCGTCGCCTTTGACAACCTCACCCTCGGCATCAATGCCAAGACCGGCAAGTACAAGACGATCGAAGAGCTGATCGCCGCTGCCAAGGCCAATCCCGACAAGATCACGATCGGCGGCTCGCAGCGCGGCAATACCGATCACCTGGTCTTCGAGATGATGAACAAGTACATCGGTGTCAAGTTCTCCTACGTCCAGTTCAACAGCTCTGGCGAGGCCATGACCGCCCTGCTCGGCGGCCACATCGACGCCGGCGTCTTCAATCCTTCCGAGTGCATCGGCCAGATCAAGTCCGGCGACGTCAAACCGGTCGCGGCCTTCGGCGAGAAGCGCCTGGACGGCGACTTCAAGGACGTCAAGACCATGGTCGAGCTGGGCTACAAGGACATCTTCGTGACCGAGGTCCGTGCCCTCTCCGGCGCTCCGGGCATGTCCGCCGAGGCGATCGCCTTCTATGACCAGCTGATCAAGAAGGTCACCGAAACCGAAAAGTGGAAGAAGGACTACATCGAGAAGAACTACCTGACCGCCACCTACATGACCGCGGCCGAGGCCAAGGCCTTCTGGGCCAAGGAAGTCGCCAAGTACACCGCCATCTTCAAGGAAGTCGGCGTCATCACCGGCTGATCGGCTGCCGCTGCCCGCGTCTGACAGACAATGGCCGGGACCGCCGGCCGCCAGAGGCGTACAGGGGGGACAGGGTCTCCTGTCCCCCTTCCTGCGCCCGGAATTTAAGGGGGTTGACTGACCCGTGAAACTGACTGTAAAGAATCTCGTCCTCATCGGCTTCATCCTGCTCGGCGCCTACTGGTGCGTGACATCCATCGGCATCGGCCTCTGGGTCCGCAAGGGCCCCGGCGGCGGCTTCATGCCGCTGCTGGCCGGATCCCTGTGCATCCTGTTCAGCGCCATCATCCTCTTCCAGGACTGGCGCAAGCAGGCGTCCGAGGAAGCGCGCTTCAAGCTGGCCGCCCTGATCCCGATCGGTGCCCTCCTGGGCGTCATCCTCCTGAGCTACCTGATCGGGGTCACGCTCAGCATCGTGCTCTTCATCTTCCTCTGGCTGCGCTATTTCGAGAAGCTGCCGCTCAGGAGCTCGCTCTCGGTGTCCATCATCTGGCCGGCAACCCTCTATGCCGTGTTCGTCCTCTGGCTGCAGACACCGCTGCCGAAGGGCCTGCTCGGGCTGCTCTGAGCCGCGCGGCATCCCCCTGACTGACCGGAAGACTGGATAGGAGGTCCCATGGAAACACTGCAACTGCTTTTTGACGGCGTGCTCGTCTCGCTCAGTCCGTACAACATTCTGGCATGCGTCGTCGGCGGCGTCATCG
>CAYOHO010000280.1:0-3704 GCA_964403755.1 uncultured Oscillospiraceae bacterium | reverse complement strand
TGTTTTGGGTGCCTCTCTGTGATGAGAGGCATTTTTTTGTTCCGCCCGGCAGCCTGGCCGCGAGCGGCCGGCCCTGCGCCCGGCTGCGGCAGGCCGGCCGACCCGGCGGGGAAGGGGACAGGACATGTATCAGAAGGGCAACTGGCTTTTCACTTCGGAATCGGTAACGGAGGGGCATCCTGACAAGATCTGCGACGCGATCTCGGATGCCATCCTGGATGCGCTCCTGCGCGACGATCCCATGGCGCGCGTAGCGTGCGAGACGGCGGTCACGACCGGCATGGTGATGATCATGGGCGAGATCACGACCTCGGCCTATGCCGACATCCCGCGCATCGCCCGCGAATGCGTCCGCGACATCGGCTATACCGGGCATGCCCACGGCTTCGACGCCGATGACTGCGCGGTGATGACCAGCATCAACGAACAGTCGCCGGATATCGCGATGGGCGTCAACCGCGCCCTCGAAGACCGCGGCAGCAGCTGCCACGATGCCCTTTCGACCGGCGCCGGCGACCAGGGCATGATGTTCGGCTATGCCAATGTCGACACGCCCGAGCTGATGCCGCTGCCGGTTTCGCTTGCCCATGCCCTCTGCCGTCGCCTGGCTCAGGTCCGCAAGGACGGCGCCGACGAGCTGCTCCCGGACGGCAAGAGCCAGGTGACGGTCGAATATGTTGACAGCAAGCCGGTGCATATCCATACGGTGGTCGTCTCCACCCAGCATGACGAACACGTCACCCAGGAATGGCTCTATGAGTTCGTCAAGGAGAACGTCATCCGGCCGGTTCTGCCAATGGAGCTGTTTGACGAGCACACCCGCATCCTCGTCAACCCGACCGGACGCTTCGTGATCGGCGGTCCGCAGGGCGACTCCGGCCTGACCGGGCGCAAGATCATCGTCGACACCTACGGCGGATTTGCCCGTCATGGCGGCGGCGCCTTCTCCGGCAAGGACCCGACCAAGGTTGACCGTTCCGCCTCCTATGCTGCCCGCTATGCTGCCAAGAATGTGGTCGCGGCAGGCCTGGCCAGCGAGTGTGAAATCCAGGTGGCCTATGCCATCGGCGTCGCTCATCCGGTTTCCCTCAACGTCGACACCTTCGGCACCGGCCTGATCCCGGACAACGAGATTGCCCGCCTGCTCGCCGCCCGCTTCGACCTGCGCCCGGCCGCGATCATCAACCGCTTCGGCCTGCGCCAGCCGATCTACCGGCCGACAGCGGCCTACGGCCATTTCGGCCGGCCGGACCTGGACCTGCCGTGGGAACGGACAGACATGGCCGCCGACCTGCGCGCGGATGCGGGCCTCTGATCCAGAACCCCGCCCCGGCCCGAAACGTCGGACTGCCAGGCCGGCAGCGGACCCTGCCGCCGGCTTGATGCCGGCCGGCGCCGCCCGGCCGCCCGAACCGGCCCTGCCCTCAGGACCGGCCCTGCCGTCCGGAGAAACCATCATCGAGGGCGAAGTCGACACCATCCTTTTCCGCAGCGAGCGCACCGGCTACACGGTGCTTGGGCTTGATGCGCCCGACAGCCCCGTCGCAGTGGGCACGATGCCGGGCCTGCAGGAAGGGGAGCCGGTCCGGCTGACCGGGCGCTGGACCCAGCACCCGGAATACGGACCACGCTTCGAGGTCCATCATTATGAAACCATCCTGCCGCGCAAGGCGCAGGCGATCGAGCGCTACCTCTCCTCCGGCCTGATCCGCGGCATTGGGCCGGCGACGGCCCGCAAGATCGTGCGCCGTTTCGGCGACGATACCCTGACCGTCCTCGAGCAGGAGCCGGAGCGCGTGGCCACGGTGCCCGGCATCGGCAGGCGCAAGGCCGAGGAGTTCGCGGCCGAGATGCGGCGCAAGAAGGAGTTCGAGGCCCTCTCGATGTTCCTGGCTCCGTATGGCGTCGGCCCGAACCGCATCATGCGGATCAGCCGGCTGTACGGTCCGGCCGCGGTGCGCATCATCCAGATGAATCCATATGCCCTGGCCGAGGATGTGCCCGAGATCGGGTTCCTGACCGCCGACCGCATTGCCCTTGCCCTGGGGGTCGACCCGGCGTCCGCGTTCCGGGTTGCAAGCGCGCTGCAGCACGTGCTCAGCCTGGCGGCCGGCAACGGCAGCACCGGCGTGCCGCTGGTTCAGGCCATCAGCCAGGCAGGCGCCTTGCTCGGCTTCCAGGTTGAGCCCGACAGCGAGGGCGTGCAGCGTTTTCTCGACTCGCCGGCCATTCGCCAGGTGACGCTCGAGCGGCCGGAAGGTCCTCTGCGAGTCGTGATGCTGACTGCCCTCTATGGCACTGAAGTCGCGGTCAGCCGGCAGGTACGCCGGATCGCCGGCGCGAAGCCGGTATTTCACCCCGAGCTGGCTGACGAGCAGAAGGTGCGCGCCCTGATCCGCCGCAGCCGGACCGCGTCCGGCCAGCCCCTGTCCGACGAGCAGAACGATGCCCTGGCCGCTGCCTTCCGCTATCCCCTGCTGATCATCACCGGCGGTCCGGGAACTGGCAAGACAACCCTGGTGCAGCAGCTCTGCGGGATGGTTGAGTCGCTTGGCGGCGTGGTCCTGCTGGCCGCGCCGACTGGCCGCGCCGCCCGTCGTCTCGGCGAGGCTACCGGGCGCGAGGCAAAGACGCTGCACCGTCTGCTGGAGATCGCATTCCGGCCGGATGACCCCTCGGTGACGCCGCTCCCGCAGCGCAACGCTGACCGGCCGCTCGATGCCGATTTTGTCCTGGTCGATGAGAGCTCGATGCTCGACGTCTTCCTCATGAACAGCCTGGCCGCCGCAATCCGGCCCGGCACCCGCCTGGTCCTGATTGGCGACGCCGACCAGCTGCCGTCGGTCGGACCCGGTCAGGTCCTGCATGACCTGATCGACAGCGGCCGGATTCCGGTCATGCGTCTCACCCGCATCTTCCGCCAGGATGCCGGCAGCCTGATCGTCGAGAATGCCCACCGCATCCGCAGCGGCCAGATGCCCCGGCTCGACCAGAGCCGTGAAAGCCCGTTCATCTTCATCGCCCGCGACACCGCAGCCGATATGGCGGACGCCGCCGTCCGCCTCGTCAGGCATGTCCTGCCTGACACCTATGGCTACGACTTCATGAACGATGTCCAGGTCCTGTCGCCGGCCCGCAAGGGCGACTGCGGCGTCCTTGCCCTCAACGAGCTGCTGCAGCGCACCCTGAATCCGCCGCCGCCCGGCCAGGCGGACAGTGGCCGCCGCGCCTTCCGGACCGGTGACCGTGTCATGCAGACCCGCAACAACTACACGCCCCTGGAAGCCGGACCGGCCGGACTGACCGGCAGCATTCCGGCCGGTCCAATCACGGGCGCTGGCACTGGTTCCAACCTGACGGGCACTGGCACCGGCACAGGCATCGGTTCTGCGGGCACGGGCTCTGCGGGCACAAGCTTCACGGGCCCCGGTCCGATTGGCACGGGCCCTGCAGACTCTGCGCTGGAAGGCCAGGCCGCCGCTGGCATCTACAATGGCGAGACGGGCATCGTCGAGTCAATTGACGAGGAGACTGGAGATGTCATCGTCCGGTTCGAGGACAGCCGACTGATCCGCTACGACCTCGCCAGTCAGGATGACCTGTCCCTGGCCTATGCGATCACCGTGCACAAGAGCCAGGGGCTTACATAAAGCAAGGCCATCATCGATGTGGGCAGCGCCTTTGCCCCGGGGCAGGTGTACGTG
>CAYOHO010000279.1:0-3708 GCA_964403755.1 uncultured Oscillospiraceae bacterium | reverse complement strand
CAACAGAGTCAACAGAGTCAACAGGAGGAAAAGAGCATGATCCAGAAACGTGTTGCAATCGTCACCGGTGCCGGCAAGGGCATTGGCCGCGCCATCGCCGTCGCCCTCGCCCAGGGCGGCGCCCTGCCGGTCATCTTCGACATCGATCCCGTCACCGGCGCCGAGGCAGTCAAGGCCGTTGAGGCCGTCGGCGGCGAGTCCGCCTTCTTCAAGGTCAATGTTGCCGACGTGGCCAGCATCGAGGCTGCCGTGGCCGAAGTCGAGAAGGCCTATGGCCGCATCGATGTCCTGGTCAACAACGCCGGCATCCTCAGCACCGCCTGGCCGGACAACATCACCGAGGCTGAATGGGACAAGGTCATTGACATCAATCTCAAGGGCGTCATCTTCATGATGAAGTACGCACTGCCGGCGATCCTGCGCAGCCCGAGCGGACGTGTCGTCAGCATCTCCTCCAACGCCGGCCGCGGCGGCGGCATCGGCTCCGGCATCGCCTATTCGGCTTCCAAGGCCGCAATCCTGGGCGTCATGCGGAGCCTGGCGCGCAAGTATGCCGCCACGGGCGTGACCTTCAACGTCGTGGCGCCGGGCCCGACCAACAGCGACATCGTCAAGGGCTATACCCCCGAGGAATACGCCAAGGTTGCCGCCTCCATTCCGGTCGGCCGCTTCGGCACCCCGGAAGAGATCGCCTCGGCCGTCGCCTACCTGGCCTCCGAAGCCGCCAGCTTCATCACCGGCGCGACGCTTGACGTCAACGGCGGCATCTACATCGGCTGAACCGGGCGCTGCCAGCCGGAGTCCATGTGCCGCAGCTGGCAGCATCATCCCTTGTGCGCAGACAGGCGCCCCGGCCGGGGCGCCTGTTTCCCTGCAAATCTGTCGGCCCGAACGGCAGATGATTGGTTGACAGAGTCGGCGCGAGCGATTAAGATGTATAACGTGGTATATACAGGGATAGCAAGGCAGGCTCAAGTGCGCCGGTCAGCCACCGGACCGGGAGACGCATCCGCCTGTCCTCGCGGGAAAAGGCTCGACAGCCGCAAGGCCGAAGAGAACAAGCCGCGCGGGGAACCGACACATCTGCTGAACCAGTCCGGCACCGGCCTGCAGCCGGAGCGGAATCATGGTCCAGCGGCAGTATCTGTTCAGCACAAGGGAGGATCACCATGTTGCATGTCAATTATCGGACCATCGGCGAAGGCCGCCTCGGCGCCAACTACATCCTGGCCAGTCTCGACAAGCCGTCAGCCCGCGGAGACGAAGGCTATGTCAATCGCGTCAGGAACCTGAACCTGACGGCCGGCGACTATACGCTGCTCAGCCAGTCCGTCCGGGCGATCGGCGTCACCGAGCGCTTCCGTGATGTCATCCGCACGTTTGGCGTGGCTGAAGGCGAAACACCGGCAGGCTTCCGCGTCGAGAGCACGCTCATGGGCGACGGACTCCTTTCGGTCGACCTGGTCCGCGATATCGGCTATGACAAGAACGGCGTCAAGCGCCCGACCAATGTCATCTTCTCCGCCGACTCCGCAAACCCCTACGAAGTGGCGCCGATTGCCGGCCTGCTGGGCAACCTGACCTGCAACCCCGGCATCGTCTATGACCTCTTCATCAACAACCCCAAGGCCAATGTCGGACACAAGTTCAACACGCTGGAAGAGGTCATGACCGAACTGGGCAACATTCTCGGTCCCGGCTGTGACGTCAGCGTCGAGATCGAGAACCCCTTCGAGCCTGATTTCGACAAGATTCTGGAAGCCATCGAGCCCTTCCGGAAGATTCTTTCCGAGTACCGCCTGGTCGTCAAGGTGCCGCACACGGGGCCGGTCAATGCCGACAACGTCAGTGAGCTGCTGCAGGGCGACAAGAAGTTCAGCGGCCGCTATGATGCTCCGGCAACCGAAGACGCGCTGCGCGGCCACAACCTCGCCCTGATGCTGCGCGAGCATGGCTACCGGGTCAACTACACCCTGATGTTCGATCCGTACCAGACAGCCCTGGCCCTGCAGGCAAAGCCGTACTTCATCAACAGCTTCGTCCGCCACCGCTTCACCCAGAGCGAGAATATCAGCAAATTCATCGAATTCTTCCGGATCACCCGCGACAGGAAGCATCTCGAGGATCTGCGCACCTACATGATCAACACGGACTACCTGAGCAAGAACGAGACGGGCAAGGATCTGATCGATGTCCTGAAGCTCGGTGAGGACCTGCTGCGCTACCGCAATTTCAGCAACGCCGAAGGCAGCGACGGCCTCGACAGCGTGCGCCACAACCTGCGCCTGCTCAAGCAGTCCAACCTGAAGGACACGCGCCTGATCATCTGCAGCATGGAAGGCCCCTACAACTACCCCGACATCGACAAGCTGATGAATGATCCGGAGTTTGCCGATGTGCTGGACCGTCTCATCATCACCGCCGAGCCCGGCTACCTGGCCCGCTTCACCTCGTCGAACCAGGTCGTGTCCTACCAGCGCCGCTTCATGAACGCTGCCGCCACTGCCGTCAAGTAATAACACCAGCAATCGCCGCCGCCGCCAGGCAATTGCGCCAGCCAATCGTCGACAATCGCCGCCACCGCCGCCAGCAATGGCGGCAATCGCCGCAAACGCCGCCAATTGCCGCCAATCGCCGCAAACGCCGCTTGCGGGCGGCGCCCCGAACCGAACCAGCATTGAGAAGGAGAACCAAACATGGACAAGAAGCTGATGGGCGTGTTCGCGCCAATCACCACCCCGTTTACCGCCGATGAGCAGGTCGACTACGCCGGCCTGAAGAAGAACATGGAATTCTACGCCAAGGCTCGCCTGCAGGGCTACCTGGCGCTGGGCTCCAACGGCGAGAACAAGAGCCTGACCAACGAGGAGAAGATCGAGGTCCTGCGCATCATCATCGAGAACAAGCGCCCCGACCAGACGGTCATGGCCGGCTGCATCTTCGAGTCGACCTTCGAGACCATCGCCTTCGCCCGCAAGTTCGCCGAGATGGGCGCCGACTACCTGACGCTCCTGCCGCCCTCCTACTTCAAGAACCAGATGACCGATGACGTGCTGATCCGCTACTTCACCACGGTTGCCGATGCCGTCGACAAGCCCTGCCTGATCTACAATGCGCCGCAGTTCTGCGCCGGCACGACCCTTTCCGTCAAGGTGATCAAGGCCGTGTCCGACCATCCGAACATCGTCGGCGTCAAGGACTCCTCCACCGGCAACATCGAGAAGTACCTGTTCGCGGCCCGCGACAAGATGAGCGTCATGGCCGGCTCAGCCAACTTCTTCATGAACACCCTGATCATGGGCGGCACCGGCGGCATCCTCTCGCTCGCCAACGCCTTCCCGGAGATCACGGCCGACCTCTATGACCTCATCATGGCCCGCGACTGGGAGAAGGCCTTCGCCCTCAACGAGCGCGTCTTCCAGATGAACTCCGCCGTGTCCGGCAAGGGCGGCGTCGCTGCCGTCAAGTACGCCATGGACCTCGCCGGGCTGGCCGGCGGCAACCCGCGCCTGCCGCTTCTGCCGCTTGATGAGGCGACCCGCCAGAGCATCGAGTCCTACCTGAAGAAGGACGGCATCATCTGAAGCCACCTTCAACCCATTCCGGGCCGCAAGGCCGGCCGGAAGCCCTGCCGGTCATCCGCGGCCGGACGGCAGCCGCCGTCCGGAGCCGGCCCAAAGCCGGCCCGAAGCCAGTCCCTGAACACCG
>CAYOHO010000278.1:0-3721 GCA_964403755.1 uncultured Oscillospiraceae bacterium | reverse complement strand
TCCGCCGGAGCCGGCGCATTGCCCGTCGAAGCCGGTGCATTGGCAGCTGGAGCCGGTTCATCGGCCGCGGGCACTGATGTGTTGTCAACAACTGCGGCCGGGGCGAAGATATCGGCACGATGGACCGCCGGGCGCACCGGATCAGCCGGTGCTGGCGTCTTCGGTCCTGCCGGTGCTGCAGCCGGCTGGGGTGCCGCGGCCGCGCGGACTGGAGCGGAGGCGCGTGCAGCCCGCTGCATGGGTTCGTAACTGCCGGGATCCTCTGGCGGCGGTTCCGGCAGGGGCGGCGCTTCGAGTCCGGTGAGGTCGAAAGAATCGCTGCGGTCAGGTTCGTCAGGGTACGGCTGGCTGGCCGGAACGTCGGCAGTAGCCGGAAGGGCGGCAGCGGCAGGTGGCTGGCCTGGGGCAGCCGGCTGGGGCTGTACCGCGGACCTGACCGCTGCGGCCGGCTGTGCCGGCGCCACGGATGGTGCTGTTGCTGCTGAGGGGGCTGGCACCACGGATGGTGCGGGCGCGGCCGGCTGGGATGGTACCGCCGTCGTCGCTGGCACCGCCGCCGCAGCTGGCTTTCTGGCGTTGGCAAGGCCGGCTGAACCGGCTGTCCCGGCTGAGCCGGATATTCCGGACGGGGCGCCAAGGCCGGCCGCCTGCTGGCTCATCAGGCGCAGCAGGCCGACTTCGAGGGTGGTGCGGCTGTCCGAGGACCAGCGCAGTTCGCCATGCAGGGCAGAAAGCTCGCGCACAAGGCTGACCAGCGCGCTGCTGTCGGTGAGGCGGGCAAGGTCCTGCAGACGCTTCAGCTGATCGCTGGTGACCTGAAGCAGTTCCAACGGATCGGGGGTGACGGCCACAACCAGCAGGTTGCGGCAGTAGGCGGCCAGGTCAATCAGGAAGCGGGCCGGATCGCGGCCGGTCATGACCAGCTGGCCGATGCCATCGAGCAGGGCGGCTGCGTCGCTGGTCAGGAGCGCCCGGCAGACCTGGGCCATGAGGTCGTCATCGGCGACACCGGTCATGCGCAGGACGTCGTCGCGGCTGACCGGCCGGCCGGTCGCAACGGTCATGCGGACCTGGTCGAGCAGGCTGATCGCATCGCGCATGCCGCCTTCGGCGAGACGGGCGATGGCGTCGAGGGCTTCGGCTTCGACGGCGATGCCGTCCGTATCGGCGATCTCGCGCAGGCGGGAAACGAGGCTGGCCAGCGGAATGCGCCGGAACTCGTAGCGCTGGCAGCGCGAGAGGATGGTCGCGGGAACGCGGTAGGGCTCGGTCGTCGCGAGGATGAAGACGGCATGGGCGGGCGGTTCCTCCAGCGTCTTCAGCAGCGCGTTGAAGGCGCCCGTGCTGAGCATGTGCGCCTCGTCGACGATGTAGACCTTGTA
Organism: uncultured Oscillospiraceae bacterium; assembly: GCA_964403755.1. Lineage (GTDB taxonomy): Bacteria > Bacillota > Clostridia > Saccharofermentanales > UBA5734 > JAXGXQ01. Next base: position 2,339 of record CAYOHO010000278.1, on the reverse strand, counting down.
GCGCGCCTGGGACGGCATGAAGACGACTTCATCGACGATCCGGCGGATGGTGTCGACGCTGTTGTTGGAGGCGGCGTCCATCTCGACGACGTCCAGCAGCGATCCATTGAGGATGCCGGTGCAGATTTCGCACGCGTTGCACGGATTGCCGTCCTGAGGGTGAAGACAGTTGATGGCGCGCGAGAAGATCTTGGCAACGGTTGTCTTGCCGGTTCCGCGCGTGCCGGAGAAGAGATAGGCGTGGGCGACCTGACCGCTCACAACAGCCTGGCGCAGGGCGGTGACTACGTGGGACTGCTCGACAACCGCGTCAAAAGTCAGCGGACGCCATTCGCGGTATAGGGCGACATGTGCCATCCAGTCCCTCCAAAAAATTCGCCATGCCTGGCCTGCAGCCGTCACAGGTTTGTCTGCGGCACATGCGGGTGGCCGCTTACCGCTGCTTCCTTCCGGACCTGACGGGGTTCACGGGCCGCATCGCACAGGACCAGCGATCGGCTGCAGATCAGACACGGCGTGCGCTGATGCTCGCCTATTATAACACAGGCAGGGGGAATATGGTAGAATGGACAGGCCGGCATCTTTTCCTTCCTGCTGACGTCCGGCCAGGAAGCGGGGTATCGTTCATGCGCAAATGGACAACCGTCTTGCGGTCAGGCACCGACCAGCTCAGGCAGCACCCAACCTCATCCCTCCTTTACGAAATCGCGCTGCTGCTGGCTGGCTCGCTGATCTCGGCCTTTGCCGTCAATGTCTTCTATGTGCCGACCCGCCTGACCATGGGCGGCATCTCCGGCATTGTCTCAATCATCTTCCAGCTGACCAACCAGGGGGCCTTCCTTTCCTTCGGCGCCCTTTTCCTGCTGCTCAACATCCCGCTACTGCTGCTCGGCAAGCGCCTGATCAGCACCCGCTTCATGGTTCGCAGCATCATCGGCTCGGTGGTCTACTCCGTCCTGATTGACCTGACGGCGGTCCCGTTCGGCCGCTTCTACGACCATTACCTTGGCCAGCCGCTGGCCCGCGGCACACCCGACCCGCTGATCTACTGCCTGTTCGGGGGCGTCATCTACGGCATCGGCCTGGGGCTGGTCTTCCGGGCCGGCTACACGACCGGCGGCACCGACATCGTGGCGCTGATCTTCAGCCGCCGCCTGCACCAGCTCAGCATCGGCCAGTTCATCCTGCTGCTCGACGCCACCATCGTGCTTTCCTCCGCCTTTGCCTACCGCACAGTCGAGAACGCGTCGCTGCTGATGGCCATGTACTCCTTCATCGCCATGTACCTCACCTCGAAGGCAATCGATATCCTGCTCGAAGGCTTCGAGTACTGCCGCACGGCCTATGTCATCTCCGACCGCAGCGACGAGATTGCCGAGGAAGTGCTCAGCACTTTGGGCCGCGGCGTCACCGCCCTGCACGGCCATGGCATGTATACCGGCACCGACAAGCAGGTGCTGATGTGCGTGATCTCGAAGAAGCAGGTTCCCGAAATCAAGCGGATCGTCTCCAGCATCGACCCGACGGCCTTCGTGATTGTTACCGAGGCGCGCGAGGTGCTGGGCAAGGGCTTCAGCAACAGCATGGAGCTCTAGTCCGCCACAGCGCGACCGTTCCGCCAGTCCATCCGCCGTTGAAGTCCATCCCGCCATTGAAGAAAGCCGGCACACGCTGCCGGCTTTCTGGTGTTCTGGCCTTGAAATGGCCTTCGGATCCTTCTGCGAACCGATCGCCCCGGCTCAGGTGACCTTATCGATGTAGCTGTAGAAGATCGTCGCGGCCTTGGCCTGGAACTGGTGCGCCGTGGCGGCGCTGCCGCTCTCGGTCATGACGGCCAGCACGAACGGCTCAGGCGTGAAGACGATGCCGACATCGTTCTCGGCATTGTAGGTGCCGTTGGTGCCGATCTTGTGCGCCACGCCGACGCTGGACGGGATGCCCTTCTGGATGCCGAAGTCGAACTCGGTCTTCTTGAGATCGTCGACCAGCGTGCCATAGAGCGACGGGTTCTTCTTGTACAGCTCATAAAGGCGGACGGCATAGAGGCCGAGGTCGGTCGCACTCGAGCGGTGGCGGCCGCTGACCGTGGTGCCGGCGTAGTTCTTGTAGGTCACCGTCTTGCGGTAGTCGACGACGGCACTGATGCCGCTGAGGTAGACGTTGACTGTGTCGATGCCGCCGAGCCGGCGCAGAACCATGTTGGTGGCGCAGTTGTCGCTGATGCGGATCGAGAGGCCGGAGGTGTCGCGCACGCTGTATTTCGTGCCGTTGGGCTGTCCCTGGATGGTGCCGGTTCCCGCCTCATAGTCGCCGGTCGGGTAGGGGCGGCTGTCGTAGGT
>CAYOHO010000277.1:0-3730 GCA_964403755.1 uncultured Oscillospiraceae bacterium | reverse complement strand
CGCGATGAGCAGAAGCGCCAGGACGAGCAGCAGGAAAAGGCTGAACCGGCTGCGCTGACGGGGGCGTTGCGGCTGGGCGTCGGGGTTTCTCTTCAAGGCAACCTTCCTTTGCTGCCGGCGGGCCGGCGACTCATCGGGTGCAGGCGCGGGCGGGCCGGGCGATCTATCCAGTATAGCCGCCGGCAGGCGTCATTTCAACGCGGCCCGGTGGCGTCCGGTGCAGGGCTTCAGGCCTCGACGGAGCCGTTGGCAGCATGGCCGGGGGTGTACTGGATCAGGCAGCGGAAGACCGGCGTGCCGTCGGAATGGCGGTGGCCTTCCACCAGCATGGCCTCCGTGTCCGGTACGACGGCTTCCGCCGGCAGCCCGGCAAGACCGGCTGCCGACACCGGCAGGCGGCTGAGCCGGATCTGCTCGCCGAAGCGGACTTCCGAAAGGTAGTTGATGTCGAGGCCGCGCAGGGAATGGCGCGGGCCGTCGACAGATCCGACATGGAGGGCATCGACGGCCCAGGCGATATAGCGGGTGTTGTTGACGTGCCGGTTGCGGTCGATGTCGCTGAAGTCAGCGAACTTCTGCAGCACCGGCGACACATCGGCCGGCAGCGCCGGCAGCTTCGGGCAGGCGAAGGGCAGCGCGGCGCGGTCGTCGACGGGGCGTATCAGGTTGGGAAAGACTGTGTCCGGACGCTGCGGGCGATGGGTTCCGGCATGGCCGATCAGCCACTCCGAGCTGGCGGCGCCAATGAAGCCGGTCTGGCCTTCGAGTGCAAACTGGTAGTCGCGCAGGAACAGCAGGCGTTGGGCGCCGCGGCTCCAGGTGTGGACCGCGAGCACGTCATCCCAGGCCGGCAGGCGCTCCAGCCGGACGGAGATCTTGAGCAGCAGCCAGCAGAGACCGCGGCCATCAAGGGTGCTGGCGCCGAAGCCGAGGTGCTCGGCATTGCGGTAGGCCGACTCCTGCATGAAGGAGAAGAGTGACGAGCCGTGCAGCTCGTCGCGTTCGTCGGTATCGGTGTTGAGGATCTCGTAGTGGTAGGGGCTGGGTCGGGTGGGTCGGACCATGATGCGGCTTGCTCCTGTTTCCTGCAGATTTTCCGGCTGTCAGCCGGCAGCGGCTGCTGGCCGGATGCCTGGCTGACTCGGACAGTTCCGTCAGCCGGCTTCTTCGGCACGGCGTCCATGTGCCTCGGCCTCAGCCAGGTTGCGGCGTCCGGCAGCCATCACGATGAGGCCGGCGGCGAACAGGACCATCAGGCTGAGGATGCCGATCGAGGGCCGGCCAGTGAGATCACCGGAGAAGGCGTAGAGCGCGGGGCCGATGACGGCTGCGAACTTGCCGAAGATGTCGAAGAAGCCGAAGAACTCGCTCGAGCGGTTCGGGGGCACGAGCTTGCCGAAGAAGGAGCGCGAGATGGCCTGGATGCCGCCCTGGACCGATCCGACCAGCACAGCCATGGCCCAGAAGAGCATGCCGGCGCGGGACAGCGCCCGGTCGTAGTCGGCTGCCGTCTGGGTGTTGGCGAGGAATTCGCCCATGCGGGCGCCAATGCCGGCCAGGGAGGCGCGGACGGTTGCCTGGTCGGTCGCGGCCGGGTACAGGGCCGCCACCTGGGCCACCTGTTCATCAACCAGCGCCTTGAAGTCGGCGGCACGCGTCCTGGACGCCAGCACGCCCCGGCCGCTCCGCTTGAGCTCGGCGACCTGGGTGTCGTAGCGGTCGCGCGACAGTTCGCTCAGGGGCTGGGCTGCGGGCAGGCGCGATGCATCGGTGAACGCCTGGCTGTAGCGCTGGGTGTAGTCTTCCTGGGGCTGCTCGACCGAGAACCCCATGTAGAAGCCGACGGCGCAGATGAAGAAGTAGACGCAGATGGCGACGGTGATCATGCGGATCGAGCCAGCGCGGCGCGAGAGGCGGCTGAACAGGATCGAGCACGGGACGGCCACGATCTGGGTGACGAGGAGAGCCAGGATCATACCGGTTGCGCCGAGGCCGAGCGTGGAGCCATAGACGGTCGCCATGTGGATGACCGTGTTGACGCCGTCGATGTAAAAGAAGTAGGCGACCATGAACGTAAGGATCGCCTTGTTGTGCAGGATGTCATTCACGGTATGGCGCAGGTTGGCAAGGGCATTCCCAACCAGGGCCCTGGCCGGCATGGCCTCGTAGTGGGTCTGGCGGACGTTGCGCACCATCGGGATGCTGAAGCCGAACCACCAGAGCGAACCCATGATGCAGGAAATCTTGACGGCCAGGGTTCCATTGATGCCGATCTTGCTGCCGAACATGATCAGGGCGATGGAGATGACGAACGGGATCGTGCTGCCGCCCAGGTAGCCCATGGCGTAGCCGTAGGCCGAGACGCGGTCCATGCGCTGCGGTTCCGTGATGTCGGTCAGGAAGGAGTCGTAGAAGAGGAGCGAGCCGGCGAAGCCGATATAGGAGAGCATGTAGCCGGCGAGCATGAGCCGGTAATTGTCGGTCAGGCCCATGCTGGCCGTGAAGATGACACCCAGGAGCATGAAGCCGGTGAAGAGCTTCTTCTTCATGCCGTGGAAGTCACCGATGGCGCCGAGGAATGGCGCCGCCAGTGCGATGAGCAGGGTTGCGCCGGAGCTGGCGTAGCCCCAGAGCACGTCGCCCTGGACGCCGGCGGCCTTGGCAATGTTGGCAAAATAGATCGGGAACACGGCGGCGACGATGATGGTGGCATAGACGCTGTTGGCCCAGTCGTAGAGGATCCAGCTGCGTTCCTGGCTCGTGAAGCGGTCCTTGCGGGTGCCGGCGGCCTTGGCCGGCGCGGCGGGTGAATCAGGTGACGTTGAACTGACCATCGCTTTCTCCCTCACATATGCCGGATTGTCGGAATCGGGCGGCGGCATGCCAGTAATTTCGGCAGCAGCTGGACCAGTGGCGGTGGCAACAGCCGGAGCGAACCGGCTGGTCTGGTGCGGACCTTGTCTTATTGTAACCGAAAAGGCTTGCCTGCGCATCGCGAAATTTGCCGGCGGCGGAAAGGATCGCCCGGAACCAAGGCGGCGCCAGGGGCACAAAAAGGGGCGTCCCCTGCGGAAAGGATCGACCGAAACCAAGGCGGCGCCAGCCGCGCAAAAAGGGGCGTCCCCTGCGGAAAGGATCGCCCGGAACCAAGGTCGGTCAGCCGCGCAAAGAGGGGCGTCCCCTGCGGGACGCCCCTCTGCCGGCAGGCTGCCGGTTCTCGATCAGGAAATCAGTACATGCCGCCCATGCCGCCCATGCCGCCGGCACCGCCAGCGGGCATCGGGGGCTCCTTCTCGGGGATGTCAGCGACAATCGCTTCGGTAGTCAGCAGGATCGAGGCGATGGAAGCCGCGTTCTGCAGGGCCGAGCGGGTGACCTTGGCCGGGTCGACGATGCCGACTTCGACCATGTTGACGTAGGTCTCGTTGAGGGCGTCGAAGCCGATGCCGTGCGAGCTGTTCTTGACCTTCTCGCAGATGACGCTGCCATCGAGGCCGGCGTTGGTCGCGATCTGGCGGACGGGCTCCTCGAGGGCCTTGACGACGATGCGGATGCCGGTCTTGATGTCGCCGCTCTGGTTGGCCATCAGGGCCTTGACCTCGGGCAGGACATTGATGAGCGCGGTGCCGCCGCCGGGGACGATGCCTTCCTCAACGGCCGCGCGGGTGGCCGAGAGGGCATCCTCGATGCGGTGCTTCTTTTCCTTCATCTCGGTTTCGGTGGCTGCACC
>CAYOHO010000276.1:0-3739 GCA_964403755.1 uncultured Oscillospiraceae bacterium | reverse complement strand
GCGGCAGATTGTCGGCCATGGGCTTCTCGCAGAGGACATGGACGCCGGCATCGAGCGCCTGCAGGACATAGCCGATGTGGACATCGTTCGGCACGGCAATGTAGACGATGTCGGGCCTGGCTTCGGCCAGCATGGTGCCGAAGTCGTCATAGGCCGACGCAAATCCCCAGCGCTCGGCAAAGCGGCGCGCGGTCCCGATCTGCCGCGAGCAGACCGCGGCACGCTCGGCATCGGGAACCAGCTCCAGGCCCTCGCAGAAGCGGCCGGCAATCATGCCCGGGCCGGCGATGGCCCATCTGATCTTCTCCATACGTCTTCCTCCTGTCCATGAGTCGGCTTGGCTGGAATGCCGGCGAGCCGCACAGGTCCCGGGCCGGTGGCCGACGCCTGTCCGGACAGCCCATCCGCCCTGCGACTGAAGCCTTGATCTCCAGGGCCGCTATTTCTTCTGTGCGGCGATGATCTCGCCGTAGAGCTGCCGCGTGGCCTCCGGTGTTGCCGCATTCAGGTAGACCTTGCGCGTGCCGGCCTCGATATGGATGAACGGCGGCTGGCTCTTGTCCAGGTACAGCATGACCGCCCCGATCCCCTCCATGGTGAAGTGTCCGCGCAGCCTGCTGCCAACCGCCGAGCCATTGGTCCGGCGCTCGATCCTGGGCAGCGTGTCGATCAGCTCGACTTTCTGCATCTCGCTGACCGGAATCTGCTGGCCATACATGCCGGAGATGTTCAGCGTGCCGTCGGTGACGGCGAGCACGCCCGGCTGGGCGCTGCGAAAGACCAGGAAGCCGACGAACCCGACCAGGCCGATGATGCTGACCACAATGAAGCCGATCAGGATTTTGGCGCCCGGGCGCATGGTTCCATTGGCCTGGCGGGTGTTCCCGTCATACTTCTGGGCTGCGATCAGCAGGTAGATGATGGCCGGCAGCATCAGCGCCAGAACGATGCCGCCCAGCGCCGCCTGTCCAGTCACCAGCAGCAGCATGCCGACGAGCAGGATGCCGGCAAGCACGAACAGCATGTTGCCCATGAACGGGCCCAGGTGCTCGACGTCGACATTCTTCTTCTTTTCCTTCGACATGGTGTTGTAGCCCGACATCAGCCAGTACATGCGGCGGAACCGGATCAGGTAGCCCATGAGGGCCAGGATGCCGGCCGGCAAGAGAACCATGATGACCTGAGACCATTCCATTTGCGTTTCCTCCAAACCGATGTCAGGGCGGGCACGATTCTCTGCTGCCAGGGATGCCCGTATCTGATTATGCCAGTTTTGCCTGCTTCTGGCAGGGTTTCTCCGCCCCTACTGGCAGATTTCCATGCCAGCCTCGCTGCTGGTGCCGTCAAAGGTGACCCTTCCGTGCCGGTCAGTCAGCCGGACCGAAACGGCCGCCGTAATGCTCTCGATGATCTCGCGGTCCATCAGCCCGTCAACCGGGGCGCGCAGCCGGCCGCCGCCGTCCATTTCCGCCGCGAAGGCCAGCGTCCCGGCCGGGCCGGCCAGCTCGCCGGCGCAGGTGCGCGCAGCGGGATCGACCGTCCAGCGGGTGAGTTTCGAGCGGTTGTAGGTCGCGAAGCGGACATGGATGCCGCGAAAGTCCGTCAGGTAGGCGAAGAAGCCGGGAAACGAGCATCCCAGCCAGGGGATGCTGGCCCGCGAGAAAACGAAGCAGGCGTTACCGCCGTCCGGGGTCCGGAAGTGGCTGGCCTGCAGCCACAGGTAGGTCCGGGGAAAGGATCGCCCGTAATCCTTTTCGATGTAGCCGACGCCGCCGGTGAATTCGAGTGTCTCCCCGTCCAGCTCGATCATGCCGTGCAGCTCGTGGTAGAGGTGGATGATGGCGTGGTAGCATTCCATGAATGGGACGAAAGAGAACGGCCCCATGATGCCGGGGCTATGCCAGGTGCTGGGGAACGGCTGCACATCGGTGAAGCGCAGGCTTCCCGCGAGGCGGCCCTCCGGCTGGTCGACCGCGAGGGTCATGCCGTTGCGGCCAAAGGTGTTCTCTGCGATCCGGATCTCGAACCGGTCAGCCGGCGATTGGAACGCATCGTAGGGGTAATGGTGATACCAGGTCTGCCCGCTCACGGCGTTGATCACCTGGATGAAGGCGCTGCGGCGGCCATCCGGGGCAATCGCCATGCCGGGGATGACGGCGATGGCATGGCGGCGGTCGGCGCTGATGCACTTGAAGTACCAGCCTTCGAAATAGCGGCGCCGGTGGCTGCCGCCGCGGAAATATGCCGGGTTTCCCATCGGGTTGCTCTCCTCAGCCGGCCTTCTGCAGGAATGCCAGGATGGCTGCCGCCGCCTGCTCCTGCTGCGCCTCGCGGCTGATCGTTGCCGTGCCGTCGCCCTTCTGGGCGCCGTAATTGCCGAACTGGGCATGGTTGCCGCCCTGGATCACCAGGACATTCTCGGTATAGCTGACCTTGTCGCGGCTCAGGACCCGGTCCTCGCTGCCGTAGATGGTCAGGGCGCGGCTGGCCGGCACATTGCCGTAGATGTAGGCGCCCAGCAGAACCAGGCCCTTGACCCGGTCCAGATGGGCCGACATATAGCTGCTGGCCATGGCGCCGCCGAGCGAGTGCCCGCCGACCGACCAGCTGTGCACCTCCGGTGCCGCCGCAAAGGCCCGGTCCGCGGCATTGGCGTCAAATACAGCCAGATTGAAGGGCATCTCCACGAGCACGCAGGTGACGCCGCCGCGGGCGATCTTCTGCAGCAGCGGCACGTAAGCCGAAGCCTCCACCTTGCCGCCGGGATAGAAGACCAGCCCCTTGCCGGCAAGCGGGCCGGCGGCCGCCGCCGGATCCGGCGAAATGACCGTCAGGCGGCCGCTTCGCCGGACGTTGGCTGCAGCGGCAATCGCCGCTGTGGTCTGGGAATCGGTATGGCTGTAGTCCGATACGTAGATCAGGAACCCGGTGCCCATCACGACGATGAGCGCAGCGATCACAATCAGTGTTGTCCTGAGCCAGCGTCTGCGGTGCGCTCGCTTCTCCATATTATGCTCCCCTTCGTGAATGCTTCAGCCGATGATCCGGCGCCTGGTCAGTGGTGCGGTGAGGAAGCGGCCCATGGCGCGGGCGCCGGTCAGCCAGGCGATGCGGACATCGCTGCGGGTATTGGCCAGCATGCGCGGGACCAGGAAGGCGGCCACGGTCTCGGGCCGGTCTCCCAGGATGTTGAAGATGCGCTGGAAGCGGGCGTCCTGTTCGATGGCGGCCGGTTCACCGTCCGGGGTGTGCAGGATGAAGTCGGTCAGCATCATGCCAGGCGACAGGCGGCCGGCAATGACGCCGGTGCCAGCCAGTTCCAGGGCCAGACCGCGCATGAAATAGGTGAGTGCCCGCTTGCTGGTGCCATAGAGGATGGTTTTCGGCTGGATCATGTCATTGGATCCAAGCCCCTCCATGCTGTAGATCGCGCCGCTTCCCCTGGCAAGCATGCCACGCGCCGCCACCTGCGAGCCGTAGATCATGCCGCAGAGGTTGGTGGCCAGCAGACCTTCCACATGACTGGCCGGTGTCTCGAAGATCAGCCGGTGCGGGGCGTTCCGGCCGGCGTTGTTGATCCAGATGTCGATGCCGCCCCAGCGCTCAGCCGCAGCATCCCAGAGCCGCTGCACGGCCTCCGGGCTGCTGACGTCACAGGGGACATAGCTGAACCGGCCGCGGTGCACGGACAGCACGGCTTCAGCAGCCGGCGGCAGCGCGTCACCGCGGCCGGACAGGG
>CAYOHO010000275.1:0-3740 GCA_964403755.1 uncultured Oscillospiraceae bacterium | reverse complement strand
GGCTACGCCTGCCTCGCCCGCGGCATCCCCGGAACCGAGATGAAGACCTGCCGGCTGCAGAATGCGACGCCGGAGAACCTGACGCGCCTAACCGGACTCAACCTGCAGGCCCTGCGCCGGCTCGTCCAGTACAACGCCGCCAGCGGCATCCGCCTGTTCCGAATCAGCTCCGACCTCGTGCCGCTGGGCTCGCATGAAGCCAATCAGGTGGCCTGGTGGGACATCTTCCGCGACGAGCTGGCCGACATCGGGCAGCTGGCCCGTACGGCCGGCATGCGCCTGTCGATGCACCCCGGCCAGTACACGATCCTCAATGCCCTGCAGCCGGACGTGGTCGAGCGCGCCATTGCCGATCTCGCCTACCATGTCCGGGTGCTCGACGGTCTCGGCACCGGCGCCGACAGCAAGATCATCCTGCACATCGGCGGTGTCTATGGCGACCGGCACCAGGCCCTGATGCGCTTCCGCGACACGGCCGGCCGACTCGACGACAGCATCCGCCGCCGCCTGGTCATCGAGAATGACGAACGCCACTACGGCATTGCCGATGTGCTCGAGACCGGCCTGGCCCTCGGCCTGCCGGTCGTCTTCGACAACCTGCATTTTGCCGTGAAGGAAGGCATCGCCCCTTCTGGCGCAGATGAAGATCCCGGCGCCGTCAGCCCTGCCAGCCGGGGCGGAAGTTCCGGACCCGGCTCCGTTGGCTCTGCCGGCCGGGACGCAAGTTCCGGACCCGGCTCCGGGGGCCTGTCGGCGGCGCAGTGGATCGCTGCCTGCCGCGCCACCTGGAAGCCGGCCGACGGGCGCCAGAAGATCCACTATTCCCAGCAGGATCCGGGCAAGAAGCCCGGCGCCCACGCCGCGACCATCCGGGTGCGCGATTTCCTCGACTTCCATGCCCGCCTGCCGGATCCGGACATCGATATCATGCTCGAAGTCAAGGACAAGAACCTCTCGGCCGTGAAATGCAGCCTCTGCCTCGACGCTCATGGCCCGATCACGGCTCTGGAGCAGGAGTGGAGCCGCTACAAGTACTCGGTGCTCGAGCGCAGCCCGCAGGACTACCAGGCCATCCGGCAGCTGCTCAAGGACAAGTCCGCCTATCCGGCGGCTGCGTTCTACGGACTCGTCGAGGACGCCCTGTTCCAGCCCGGGAATGCTGGCTATGCCCTCAACGCCGCCCAGCATGTCTGGGGCTACTTCAAGGATGTCTGCAGCGATGGCGAGCGCCAGGCCTTCCTGGCCCTGGCCGACGGCTATCGCTCCGGTGCGCTGCCGCTGAGCCGGCTCAAGGCCTGGCTGGGGCGAATGGCCGTTCGCCATCAGGATCCATATCTGCTGGCCTCGTACTATTTTCTCGACCTGCCGTAACGCCGGCAGGGTCCTGCCTTCCGGACCGGTGCCCTGCTTGCGCAACCGAAACAGCGCCGGCAGGAACCGGTACAGCGCCGACGGAACTGAAACAGCGCCGGCGAAGCCGGATGGCAGACACGCGCGGCCCGGCCGCAAAAGGAGAACCATGCGCCTGCTGATTGATGCCGATGGCTGCCCGGTTGTTGACCCGGCCATCCGGCTGGCCCGCGAACAGGGCATCGAATGCATCCTCTTCTGCGACACGGCGCATGTCTTTGACCGTGCCGGCGCCCGGACCGTCATGGTATCGCAGGGCGCGGACAGTGTCGACTTCGCGCTCGTCAACGCGGTGCGGACCGGCGACATCGTCGTCACCCAGGATTATGGCCTGGCAGCCATGTGCCTGGCGCGCCGGGCCATCCCGGTCAGCCAGGACGGCCGCGTGTACACGGCCGACAACATCGATGCGCTTCTGCTGGCGCGGCATACGGCCCGCCGCATCCGGCGCGGCGGCGGACGCCTGAAGGGCCCGGCCCGGCGCACAGCCGCCCAGGACCAGGCCTTCGCCGAGTCCCTGCGCCGGCTGCTCCAGCCATGAAGGGAGGACTGCTTTCATGAATCTGACCGCACGGACCTTCTCCGGCATCCGGAAGCCGCTGGCCCGGCTGCTGGTCATCGCGCCGGCCCTGGCCATCATCGCGGTCACGCTCCTGCTTGTGCTCAACAACAGCGTGACGATCCTTGTTGCCAACCCGGAAGCCGGCCAGATTGACCTCTCGGACTGGAACCAGCAGAGCCTGCTTCGCCTGGAAGGCGAATGGCTCTAGCAGGAAGGCCTCGCGGCCAGCAGCGCGGCCGCACCGGCGCCGAAACCGGTCTGGATTCCGCACCTGTTTCCTGCCAATCCGGCCTATGGCGGCAGCCCCTACGGGGCCGCGACCTACCGGCTGCAGCTGTCCGGCCTGACACCGGATGTGCCGTATGCCCTGCAGATCATCAATGAGACCAGCGCCTACCGGCTGACCGTCAACGGCCGCGAGACCCTGGTCAGCGGCACTGTCTCCGAGCAGCCGGAAGATCACCGGCCGGACATGCGGGAACGGGTCGCCTACTTCGTTTCCGACCGCAGCGGCCGCGCCGCGCTGACGCTCGAAATCTCCAACTTCTCCTACAACTACGGCGGATTCTGGAAGGAGCCGGTCTTCGGCGAAGCCAAGTTGCTGACCCATTACTCTGAACACGTCGAAGCGGCCGATCTGTTCTACTTCACCGGCCTGACCATCATGGGCCTGTTCTTCTTCGGCCTGTTCAGCATCAACCGCGAGTTCGAGGCGCTGCTGCATTTCGCCCTGATCTGCATCCTCATGGCGGTGCGCACGCTGCTGACCAACCACCGGCTCATGTACGACCTCCTGGCCGACATCCCCTGGGATGTCGGCACCCGGCTGGAGTTCCTGACCGGCTACCTGCTGCTGCCGGCCTTCGGCCTCTTCATCTACTGCCTGGACCTGGTCCGCCGCGCACCGGTCCTGCGCTGGACCTACCATGGCATGACCGTGGCCGCCATCGTGCTGATGCTGACGACACCAAACCGGATCTACGCCGCCGTGCTCCCCATGTACATGGAACTCTGCATTGTCGTTCTCGTCTACTTCCTCTGGGTGCTGATCCGCGGCCTGCGCCGGCGCCGCTTTGAGGCCGGCTTTCTGCTGGTCGCCGTACTGGCTACCGTTCCGGCCCTGCTGCTTGATTTCTACGGCAACCTGACCTATGACCTGATGCCGCTCGCCACCTTCTTCATCATGGTTGTCTTCTCGATCGTGGTCATCAAGGACTTTCTTGACCTGCGCCGCCGGCACAGCCAGCTTGAAGCCGAGATCATCATCGACCCGCTCACCGGGCTGCACAACCGCCTCTACCTCAACCGCATCATCGCGGCCGGCGTGCCGGTCAGCAAGGGCCAGCGCCGGTTCATCCTGTTCATGGACGTCGACCGCTTCAAGTCGATCAACGACGAGCACGGACACCGGTTCGGCGATGCTGTGCTGGTGGAGGCAGCCCGGCGCATCCGCGCCAGCTTCCGGCAGATCGACACGGTCTGCCGCTTTGCCGGCGACGAGTTCGTCGCGATCGCCATCCTCGATGCCGGCAGCGACAGCCCCGGCGCCATTGTCGAACGCATCCGCCGCCAGTTCGAGGAGCCGTTCCGGATTGGCGCGCTCTCCCTGCCGGTCCAGCTCAGCATCGGCGCCAGTGAATGCCCGGCGGACGAGGACCTGGAGAAGGCCATCCGCGAAAGCGACAAGGCCATGTACGAGGAGAAGGCAAAGCGGCGCCAGAGCGAGCTGGCCCAGCAGCCGGCCGCCCTGCCGGCCGGCTGAGCCACA
>CAYOHO010000274.1:0-3784 GCA_964403755.1 uncultured Oscillospiraceae bacterium | reverse complement strand
GATATGGCTTGAAGATGGCGCCATCTGGGCACAGGTGACGATTTCCGCGAGGGTTTCCGGCGTCACGGGTTCGCCGGTGAAATGGCGGACCGAACGGTGGTTCAGAAGCAGCTCGATGGTGTCGTTCATGGTCTCTCTCCTCCATGCGGTTTCGGCCCGGCTATCTGCCCCGGACGGCCGGAAGGCAGGAATCCCGGGCCGGCCATGCGTCCCGGTTTTACCGATATCGCCATTATAGCGTTCCGGACGCCTGCTGCGTACCCTAAATGAAGTCTTCCGCCCTTTATCTGGCACGCGTTGACAAGCGTGCCGGGGATTGTTTCAATCAAATCAACAGCGGTCCGCGGCAGGCCTGGGCCGCGCGAGCCGGACCGTCCGCAATCCCGGCAGGAGGAAGCAGGCATGGACTATGACGTCATTGTGATCGGGGCCGGGCTCTCTGGACTCACAGCCGCCAGCCTGCTGGCGAAGCGAGGCGTGAAGGTCGCCGTCATCGATCGCGCCTACTGCCCCGGCGGCTCCTGCGGTGTCTTCAAGCGTGACGGCGCCAGCTTCGACCAGGGATCGGCCATGCTCTACGGCTTCGGCGAGAAGGGCTTCAATCCCCACCGCTTCGTGTTCAACTGCCTGGAGGAGCCGTTTGACGTAATCCGGCACGACATGCTCTACTGCGTCAACTTCGATGGCCATCGGGTCCGCTTCTGGGCCGACATCGACCGCTTCGCAGACGAGCTCGCCGCCATCTTCCCAAGCGAACGCGACGCCATCCGCCGCTTCTACCGCGACCTCAGCCGACTCTATGAGCATGTCATGGTCGAGAACCCCAACTATGCCACGGCCGACGAGGCCGACCGCAAGACGAGCCTGCGCAGCCTCCTGCGCCATCCGCTCTCCTATGCCCGCTTCCTCAGCTACTTGAACCGGGATGCCCGCAGCCTGCTGGCGAAGTACTTCACCGACCCGGAAATCTTCAAGTTCTTTGACAAGCTGACCTCGACCTACTGCTACACCAACCTGAAGGAATCGCCCGCCATCCTGGCCGCCGTGATGTTCGTCGACAACCATATCGGCGGCAGCTACTACCCGGCGGGCTCCACCCTCTTCCTGCCCGGCCGCCTTGAGAAGGTCATCGAAGCCGGCGGCGGCGACCTGATCATGGAGCGCGAGGTCACCCGAATCCTCTTCCAGGACGGCAAGCCCTGCGGCGTGGCGCTCGACAATGGCGAGTCGCTGTATGCGCCCAACCTGATCTACTCCGGGACGGTCTGGAACCTCTACGGCAAGCTGATCGATCCGCAGTACACCACCCCGGAGCGCCGGCAGTGGGCGGCCAGCCAGGTGCCCACCCTGCCCAGCGTCGTGCTCTACGCCCGGGTCGCGCGCAGCGTGCTGCCGCCCGACACCCAGCCAATCGAATTCCTCGTCGGCAATCTGGACGAGATCGACGAGAACGAGGTCACGGCCTACCTGTTCAGCATCGACGACCGCACACTCTGCGACGAGGACAGCCATGTGACCATGGCGATCGGTCCAAGCCTGGAGGACTGGGCATCGGCCTCGCCGGAGCGTTACGCCGAACTGAAGGAGAAGGAGCGCCAGCGCCTGATCGATGTGATGGAGAAGCGGTTCCCCGGCTTCCGCGCCGGCCTCCGCTACGCCGAAATCGCCACGCCGCGCACCATCGAGCGCTATACGCTCAAGAACGGCGGTGCCGTCGCCGGCCCCAAGCAGATGCTCGGCCAGCACATGTTCCGCCGCCTGCACACGCGCACGGAATGGGAGAGCCTCTTCTGCTGCGGCGAATCGACCGTCATGGGCACCGGCACGCCGACCGTCACGACCGAGGGCCTGTCAGCCGCCAATGCCGTCCTGAAGCGGCTCGGCCACGAACCCTTCCTCTACAGTCCCGGCATGCCGAATTATGTCCGCATCGTGCCGAAGCCATTCACGAATGCCGATCTCTACCGCGACTATGCCCCGTCCGTGCAGGCCGTGCTGCGCCAGGCCGCACGCTGCCAGCTCTGCGAACACCCGAACTGCATGAAGAACACTGCGCTCGATATCCGCGGCATCCTGCGCCGCGTCACGGTCGGCAACTTCCAGGGCGCCCGCCGCCGTCTGCAGCAGGCCGAGGCGGCTGGTTCCATCCATGTTTCCGATCCCGCCACCCTGCAGGAATGCGAGATCCTGTGCGAGCGCAACGTCAAGGAAGGCCGGCCGGTCGAGATCCGAGCCGTCATCGACTGGCTTCGACACGACCCGGTTCCTGAGGAGCAAGTGCCATGGACTGCGGGGCAGACCTGAGCCCGATCGCCGGAACCTCCGGGCCGACCGCGTGCGCGCTAAAGCGGAACGCTATTCTGATTCCTTGGCATAGGCTTCGGTGAGCGCGCGTGCGAGCTGGTCGGAGCAGGAGGTTTCACGGTCGTCGCAGGTCAGGCCGGCGAGCTTTTCCCGCACCTCCTCGACGGTCATGCCGGTAACGAGCCTGGCCACGGCCTTGAGGTTGCCGTCGCAGCCGTTAATGAACTGGACCGACTTGACGATGTTGCCGTCCAGATCGATCTCAATGCGGGTCGAGCAGACGCCCTCGGTTTCATACGTGTAATGCATGGTGCTTCTCCTTCGTGTCTACAGGTAGCGCTCCAGGACCAGGATATGGCGGTCCTTGCGCGAGAGTCCCTCTTCGCGGGCCAGGCGGATGCGGCCATGGCCGCGCAGCGAGATGACGGCGCCAACCGGCACGGGCTGGTCCGGGCGCTGCGTTTCCAGCCAGTTCAGCTGGACGGCGCCGGACTCGATCAATTCTGCCATTTCGGTGCGGGGAATGCCGAATCCGGATGCCGCCACCTTGTCGAGCCGGAGCGAGGCGACCGTGATGCGCAGTTCGGTGAACTGGCGTTCCGCCGCGACGATGTCCGCCAGGGCGACCGGTTCAACCGTAACGGCCGCCGAACCGACCCGCTCCAGCTGGCTGGAGATGAAGGCAGCCATTGGCGCCAGCACGATCACCGTGGCGCCATGTTCGCCCACCAGGATGTCGCCGAGCTGGTCGCGCCGGATGCCCAGGCCAAGCAGGCTGCCGAGGTAATCACGGTGGCTGGGGGATGCGACGCGCGCGGAACCTTGCAGCCTCAGGGCACGGAATGCGTCCGCTACCTCTTCGTCTGGCAGGCCGCTCTCGGCCAGATAGTCGGGCAGCAGGAAGCAGGCCTGGCGCTCGGCATCGGCATAGCCACCGGAAAAGGCATGCGCGGCGCGGGCCTTCTTCAGCCAGGCTGCAGCCTCCAGGCGCTCAGCCGGCGTGAGAAAGCGGGTATGCGTGACAAAGCCCTGGCTGGCAGCCTGGCTGGCCAGTTCACGCAGGCGTTCGGTCAGATGGGCATCAGGCATGGACATCTCCCTGGAGCGGCAGCCCATCGGACTGCTGCGCTCGTTCCGCGTCCATTATAGTGGCTGTCCGGCCGTCCGGCAAACCCGCGCCCAGCCGGCCGATATCCCGGGCGAAAGCCGGCCCGCCAGCGGCCGGATGCCGCTGCCCGCGCCAAGGCAGACGCCTTGATTGGCCCGCAGCCGTCCAGCGGTATAGAATGGTGACAGATCGACACACCCTGCAGGAAGGACCGGTGAAGCGCCATGCAGCCAAGCGTCCCGCCCAGCCCCTCCCCCATTCCCGAACCGGTCAGGCCGCACGGCCGCAGGCACCGGGTTTTCCGCCGCATTCTGCTGGCCCTGGGCGTGCTGATTCTGCTGCTCTGCATCCTGCCCTATCTGGTGCCGGTCA
>CAYOHO010000273.1:0-3785 GCA_964403755.1 uncultured Oscillospiraceae bacterium | reverse complement strand
AGTGTTTCCGTGAAGAGATACAGATGAATCCCGAAGATCGCCCCGGATAACAGCATCACGGCAAGATCGCTGCTGAGCAGGCATTTCAGCTCGGACCGCGCGGTCCTGTTCAGCAGCACGATCGCGATGCTGACGAGCGCGGCGGTCAGCTGCCGGTAGAACACCAGCTGGCCGGCTGAGGAGCCGAGTGAAAGCGCCAGCCGGATGACCGGCCCGGTCGATGTTGCGGCCATCACGCCCAGGATCACGATCAGGTAGATGCTGGTCGGCCTTCTGGTTCGTTCCGTCATGTTCACCATCCATCACTTCCGTTGCCGCATTTGCTCGAATTCTAGCACAGAAGATGTATAAACAGTTCCGCTGTCCGGGGCAATTTTGCATGCTCAGCCAGCCGCATCCGGGACGGATTGAAATTGTCCGCTTCTAAATCCTGGCCTTACGGGAATTTTACCGATCCGCAACAGATGTTTCGTTAGGCATCATATGCAGACAAAGCTCCGGCCCCATGCAGCCGCGCCCTGATGCGGACTGACAGGGCCTTTTCGGAAACACGGGCCACTTTATCGCTTTACCATATTATATTAATGTGTCCGTGTGAAATTTTCATCCGCGCATCCTGCAGTGACCCGTGCCAAATCCATGGTGCGAATGTGGCCGCTTTTCTGTTGATTTCCTGTATAGACAATTGCTCTCCGTGTATGTACAATACGTAAACAGATTGTTCGACCTGTTACCGCTTCGCATGACTTTTTGAAAAGCTGCAAGTGTCAGGCAAATGGCTTGCATACCGAAAGCCGATCATTTCCGCGAAGCACCAGAAATCACAAACAAGGAGAGTGCATTATGAAGTTCAAGCGTCTCATCATGATGGTGCTGGTTCTTGCCCTGCTTGCCCCGGCTCTCGCAGCCTGCGGCAGCACCGCCACCACCGCCGCCACCACGGCCGCCACCACCAAGGCTGCCACCACAGCCGCGGGTTCCTCGGCTGCCACCACCGCTGCCGCCACCACTGCCGCTGCCGGCGGCACCATCAAGATCGGCGGCCTGGCTCCGCTGACCGGTGATGTCTCCGTCTACGGCATTGCTGCCGCCAACGGCATCAAGCTCGCCTTCGCCGAAATCAACAAGGCCGGCGGCATCAACGGCAAGCAGCTCGAGTATGTCGTCTACGACGAAAAGGGCGATGCGACCGAGGCTGTCAACGCCTACAACAAGCTGGCCAACCAGGACAAGGTTGTCGCCCTCCTCGGCGACATCACCTCCAAGCCGACCATCGCGGTCGCCAAGCTGGCGTCCAAGGACAACCTGCCGATGATCTCGCCGACCGCCACCGCGCTCGACGTCACCAAGCAGGGAACCAATGTCTTCCGTGCCTGCTACATCGACCCGTTCCAGGGCAAGGTCATGGCCTCGTTCGCCGGTGACACCCTCAAGGCCAAGAACGTCGCCGTCATCTTCAACTCCGGTGACGACTACTCCGTCGGCCTGTCCGACTCCTTCCAGGCTGAAGCCAAGACCCGCGGCCTCAAGGTCGTCGCGGCCGAGAGCTACAGCAAGGGCGACACGGACTTCAAGGCCCAGCTGACCAAGATCGCTGCCGCCAAGCCGGATGCCGTCTTCGTCCCTGACTACTACAACACCGTTGCCCTGATCGCCAACCAGGCCCGTGGCGCCGGCCTCACGGTTCCGCTGCTCGGTGCCGATGGCTGGGACGGCGTCCTTGGCGTTGCCAAGCCGGCCGAGATCGAAGGCTACTACTTCTGCAACCACTACTCTTCTGAAGACCAGGACCCGAAGGTCCAGAGCTTCCTGAAGAACTACAAGGATGCCTACAAGATGGATGCCAACGCCCTCGCGGCCCTTGGCTATGACGCCGCCTACATCCTGGCGGAAGCCATCAAGAAGGCCGGCTCGACCGACAAGGCCGCCATCATCAAGGCCATGGCCGAGACCAACTACACCGGCGTCACCGGCAACGTCAAGTTCGACGCCGACCGCAACCCGATCAAGAGCGTGGCCATCATCAAGATCGTGGGCGGCAAGTTCACCTTCAACAGCAAAGTCGCTCCGTAACACTCGGACCGGCTGATCCAGTTCCAGTACCCAACGTCGGGGGTGGTGCAGCGCGATAAGCGTGCACCACCCCTTGACCGCGGAAAGGGGCCTGCCCCTTTCCTTATCTTTTTCGGGAGGCGTGGCGATCGCATGACATTCCTCAATTACCTGATCAACGGCCTGCAGGTCGGCTCCATCTACGCCCTGATCGCCTTGGGCTACACGATGGTCTATGGCATTGTCAAGCTGATCAACTTCGCCCATGGCGATGTCATGATGGTCGGCGCCTACATTGCCTTCTTCTGCCTGAGCAGCTTCAACCTGCCGCTCTGGCTCACCGTCATCGTGGCGATGCTCTTCTGCGCCCTGCTGGGCGTCATCATCGAGCGCTTCGCCTACAAGCCGCTGCGCAGCTCACCCCGCATCTCGGCCCTGATCACCGCCATCGGCATCAGCCTGCTGCTGCAGAATGTCATCATGATCCTGTTCAGCCAGAACCCGCGCCGCTTCCCCAGCGTGCTTGAGAATGCGCCCTTCGTCGAGGTCGGCGAGCTCAAGGTCAGCACGATCACGCTTGGCAGCATCGCGATCGCCGTCCTGCTCATGCTCGCCCTCTACTGGTTCGTCAACAAGACCAAGATGGGCAAGGCGATGCGCGCCGTCTCGGAAGACACCGGCGCCGCCTACCTGATGGGCATCAACGTCAACACGACCATCTCCGTGACCTTTGCGATCGGTTCCGGCCTGGCCGCCTTCGCCGCCGTGCTCTACTGCATCGCCTATCCCCAGATCCAGCCGTTCATGGGCTCGCTGCCCGGACTCAAGGCCTTCATCGCCGCCGTGCTCGGCGGCATCGGCGTCATCCCGGGCGCCATGTTCGGCGGCATGCTGCTGGGCATTGCGGAGAGCCTGACCAAGGGCTTCATCTCCTCGAAGCTCTCCGACGCCGTCGTGTTCGGCATCCTCATCCTCGTGCTGCTGTTCAAGCCCAGCGGCCTGTTCGGACGATCGGTCCGTGAGAAAGTCTGAGGAGGCAGCCATGAACAAGGTCCGCCAGTCCTATCTGATCAACCTGCTGGTGATCGCCGCGGTCTATGCCGTCCTCAGCGTCCTGGTGCGCCTGGAGGTCATCGACCGCTACCTGCTCAGCATCCTGATCATGATCCTGATCAACATCATCCTGACGGTCAGCCTCAACCTGGCAACCGGCTTCCTCGGCCAGCTGACGCTCGGCCACGCCGGCTTCATGTCGGTCGGCGCCTACACGGCCGCGCTCTTCACGATGAACAGCAAGCTGCCCACGGGCGTTGCCTTCCCCATCGCCCTGGTGCTCGGCGGCCTTGCTGCCGCGGTGTTCGGCATCATCATCGGCATCCCGGCGCTGCGCCTGAAGGGCGACTACCTTGCGATCATCACGCTCGGCTTCGGCGAGATCATCCGCGTCATCATCCTCAATGTGAAGTTCACCGGCGGCGCCTTCGGCCTCACCGGAATCGATACGCTCACCAACCTGCCCTACGCCTACTTCGTGGCCGTGCTGACCATCGTCGTCATGTTCCTGCTGATCCGCTCGCGCCATGGCCGCGCGATCATCTCGATCCGCGAGGACGAGATCGCGGCCGAGGCCTCCGGCATCAACACGACCTACTACAAGCTGATGGCCTTCACGGTTGCAGCCTTCTTCGCCGGTGTCGCCGGCGGACTGTTCGCGCACCTGATCTCCGTCCTGG
>CAYOHO010000272.1:0-3786 GCA_964403755.1 uncultured Oscillospiraceae bacterium | reverse complement strand
CGGGCCAGAACGACGCCAGCGCGGCGACCGTGGCATAGAGCAGCAGGCCGCCGCCGGTGCCGGTCTCGATCACGGCGATGGCGACGCATAGGCTGGCCAGGGTCATGAGCGCCAGGTCGGCCGTTGGTGAGACGGAAGAAAGAAAGAGAAACAGCAGGGCCATGGCAGCCAGCATGCCGCCAAGCGCGGTCCGGAGGGCCCGTTCGCGGTCGCTGCCGCGCGGGTCCGGCCTGCGGCCGCTGCCTTGCGGACCTGGCCTCTGTCCGCTGCCGCGCGGATCCGGCCTGTTCCCATCACTCCAGCCAGGCATGCCGGTTCAGCAGCAGGGGATCAGGTCGCCGCCCATGCACTCGCAGCAGGTATCGCCGCAGCACAGGCAGCTCAGCGTGTCGCAGAGGCCGGGGCCGGTCGGGCCGCTGTAGTATGGCCCACGGTTGTAGGGATTCTGGTTCGAGCCCCAGGGGTTGCTCCCCTGGCCATAGCCCTGGCCGGTCTGGCCGGACTGCCCGTACTGGCCGGACTGGCCCGACTGGCCGCCATAGGTATAGCCGCCCTGGCTGCCGTAGCTGCCATAGGTGCCCTGGCTGCCATAGGTGCCCTGGCCGCCCTGGCCGTAGCCGCCGCGGCTGGAGGTGCTGGTCAATGTGTCGTAGGCCTCATTGACTTCCTGCATCTTCTCCTTGGCCAGCTGCTCGAGCGGATGCCCCTTGTAGTTGTCAGGATGGTACTGCTTGACGAGCTTGCGGTAGGCTGTCTTGATCTCTTCCGGTGAGGCGCCCTGCTGGACACCGAGAACATCATACGGACTTTTCGCCATGGTTGTCTTCCTTTCGTCTGCCGGTTCCTAGAGCCGGCCTGGCCGGCCGCCGGCGAAGACGGTCTCGCGGATCGCCGGCAGTCCGAGGGTCACGACATTGGCGACAATGCCGCCGTCCCGGGTATAGGGCAGCAGGGCCGCTGTCCGGTCCATGGCCTTTTCGGCCGCCTGCATGCGGGCGCCGGCGATTTCGCGCGCCCGGTCTGGCTCAAGGCCGGAAAACGGGTTCCAGTTCCCATTATTGCAGTCGTCCTTGAGGTCGTCAATTGCGTCACAGATGTAGATCCAGGCGCCCAGTTCGCCGGCCAGCAGCACCAGGGCGTCGCGTACCGGCTGCCCCAGATGGCTGTCCGCCACGGCCTCCCGCATCAGCTCCGCCAGCAGTTCGCCGAAAATGACGGCAGCCTCCGGGTCGGGCGGTCCCTGCTCACACGCCGCCAGCCGCTCGAGGCGGCTTCGGATGGCCAAATCGCTTTCGGGGAAGCGGCGCCGGGCCTTGCGGTAGGCCGGCCGCAGCAGGGCACTGGCGGCGAGCCCCGCGGCCTGGCGGCCGTCGCGGCGGTTGTCCTGGGCCTTGTGGTAGCCCAGCAGCACGGAAAGCGCGGCACAGCGCTCGATGACAGCGCCGCCCTGCACGATCGGCTTCTTCTGGAACGGGTTGAGCACGCAGGTCTCCAGCCCCACCGGCGGCTGGTCGTCGGCCAGGGCGAGCAGCAGCAGGCCCAGCAGGGTCACGTCGTAACCGACGGTCAGGCGCGGCACCTGGCCGTAGTCGCGGCTGACCGACTTGCAGATGCCGCAGTAGACCGAGCGGTAGCGGGCCAGTTCCCGCACCAGCAGTTCATTTTTCAAGGGCCGGACATAGCCGAACATGCATGCTCCCGTTCCGGCGGCGCCGCTGCAGCCGCCATCATCTGTCGAAAATTTACATTTTATGGTATCATGTTTGTCACTTGTGATGATGGCGGAAATGTGAAATCCCGGAAGCGCCGGTCCGCCGCATCGCGTCCAGGAGGGAGACCCCATGTCCACTGCTGTTGTCAGAACCCGCTTTGCGCCCAGCCCGACCGGATTCATGCACGTCGGGAACCTGCGAACCGCCCTGTTCGAATACCTCATCGCCCGTTCGCTGGGCGGCCAGTTCATCCTGCGCATCGAGGACACGGACCAGGAACGCCTCGTGGAAGGCGCGGTGGATGTGATCTACCGCACCCTGGCCGAAGTCGGCCTGCAGCACGACGAGGGACCTGACATCGGCGGCGCCCATGGGCCCTATGTCCAGAGCGAGCGCCTGCACCTCTATCGTCCCTATGCCGAGCAGCTTGTGGCCTCCGGCCACGCCTACCCCTGCTTCTGCACCCGCGAGCGCCTCGAGTCGCTGCGTGAAAAGGCCGGCGAGTCGGGCGGCTTTGCCGGCGGCTACGACCGCCATTGCCGCGACCTTCCCCGCGCCGAGGCCGAAGCCCTGATCGCGGCCGGAACACCGTACGTCATCCGCCAGAAGATGCCGCTCACCGGCAGCACGACCTTCCATGATGCCGTCTTTGGCAGCATCACGGTTGACAACAGCGAGCTCGAGGACCAGGTCCTGCTCAAGTCCGACGGCTTCCCCACCTACAATTTCGCCAATGTCGTCGACGACCACCTGATGTCGATCACGCATGTCGTCCGCGGCTCGGAGTACCTGTCCTCGACGCCGAAATACAACCTGCTCTATGAGGCCTATGGCTGGGAAGTCCCGACCTACGTCCACCTGCCGCTGATCCTCGGCCCGGACGGGCGCAAGCTCTCGAAGCGCCATGGCTCGACCGGCTACCAGGACCTGATCCGCGAAGGCTATCTGGTGGAGGCGATCGTCAACATGATCGCCCTGCTTGGCTGGTGCCCCAAGGACACGCGCGAGCTCTTCAGCCTCGATGAGCTTTGCCAGGCATTTGCGATCGACGGCATCAGCAAGTCGCCGTCCGTTTTCGACTACGCCAAGCTTGACTGGTTCAATGCCGAGTATATCAAGGCTATGCCGGCCGAAGCCCTGCTCGAGCGCGCCCGTCCCTTCTTCCCTGCCGGGATCGCCGGCGACCCGGAGAAGGAGGCGCTTGTCCTCGAGATGCTTCGCCCGCGAATCAGCCGCCTGACCGAGATCCCCGAGCGCCTGGCCTTTGCCGGGACGCTCGCCGACTATGACCTGGGCCTGTTCGAGAACAAGAAGAGCAAATCGACCCTGGAAAGCGCCGCTGCCGTTCTCGACGCCCTGCTGCCGAAGCTGGCAGCCCTGCCGGAATGGAACCGCACCGCCCTGCATGACGCCGTCATGGCCGAAGCCGCGGCGCTCGGGCTCAAGACCGGCACCGTCATGTGGCCGCTGCGCATTGCCGCCTCCGGCCTCGAGGTGACGCCGGGCGGTGCCATCGAAGTGCTTGTCCTGGTGGGACGCGAAGAGGCGCTGCGCCGCCTGGAGAGCGGCCGACAGCGACTGACCGGCCGGAACCAGTCGCCGGAGCAGGCCTGACGGCCTGACCAGCCGGGAAGCAGGCCCCGGGCGGCCTGACCGGCCGGGGAACGGACCGCCAGCGGCCCGCATCTCCAGGAAAGCATGAAAGGGATTTCAGATGAGCGAGCATGAAAGCATCCCGGCCGCCAGTGCCGGCAGCCTTGAAGAAGGCGGCACCAGCCGCAATTTCATCCATGACCTGATCGACGCCGATATCGCCGAGGGCGGACGCTTCGCCGGCATGACCGTCCACACCCGCTTCCCGCCCGAGCCGAACGGCTACCTGCACATCGGCCACGCCAAGGCGGTCTGCATCGACTTCGGCATGGCCGAGCAGTTCGGCGGCGTCTGCAACCTGCGCATGGACGACACCAATCCGAGCAAGGAGGACGTCGAGTACGTCGAGGCCATCAAGGAGGACATCCACTGGCTCGGCTTCGACTGGGGCGATCGGTTCTACTACGCCTCCGACTACTTC
>CAYOHO010000271.1:0-3790 GCA_964403755.1 uncultured Oscillospiraceae bacterium | reverse complement strand
CCCTTCATGGTCGGCCTGCTGCTGGCCATGTACCCGATCGGCCAGGTTTTCGGCGCCCCCTTCCTGGGCCGCCTGTCCGACCGCCACGGCCGCCGTCCGCTCCTGCTCGCCAGCGTGGCCGGCAGCGTCATCTCGCTGGTGGTGCTCGCCCTGTCGCGCTCGATCGTGCCGATCTTCTTCAGCCGCCTGTTTGACGGCCTGACCGGCGGCAACATCACGATCGCCCAGTCCTACATCACCGACCGCACCTCACCGGAAAACCGCGCCCGGAGCCTGGGCCTGATCGGCGCCGCCTTTGGCCTGGGATTCATCATCGGTCCGGCCACCGGCGGCATCCTGAGCCAGTTCGGCTTCCATGTCCCCGCGTTGCTTGCCGCCGCGCTCGCCTTCGCCAACCTGCTCCAGATCTTCTTCATCCTGCCGGAGTCCCTCAGCCGCGAAGACCGCGAACGTCTGCGCCAGCAGCCGAAGCGCCGATTTTCCCTGCATCTGGCGGTAGAAGCGCTCCGGCGCCCGCTGGTCGGGCCGCTGCTGCGCGGCCGCGTCCTCTATGCTCTGGCGCATGGCATCTTCCAGACGATCTTCGCCCTGCATGCCCAGAAGCAGCTGGGGCTCGACGCCCGCTCAACCGGTTACATCCTGGCCTATGTCGGCCTCGTTGTGGTGGTGGTCCAGGCGACGGTCATCGGCCGTGTCACCCGGCGCTGGCCGGAGGCGAGCCTGCTGGTCGGCTCCAGCGCCCTGCTGGCCGTTTCTTACCTGCCCTGGGCGTTTGCGCCCAGCCTCCTGTCCCTGCTGGTCGCCCTCATCCCGATCTCGATCTCCTCCGGCATCCTCAACACGGTGCTGCGCAGTGCGCTGACCACGGCAGTCGGCCACGACGAGGTCGGATCGATGCTCAGTATCGGCACATGGGCGCCGGGGGTCTTCAGCACCCTGGCGACGGCCGGGCTGGTCGGGCTGCTGTTCCGCCGCCTGTACCGCCCGTATCGCGAGTCCGGCTCCGCCTGCCGGTCGCTGAACCCGGAGCTCTGCGACCTGGCCGATGTCGCCGACTGAGCATCGGGCGGAAGCCTGCAGAACGATCGCCAGCATCGCCGACTGAATCTCGGATCCGCTGCCGGCCGCGCCGCTGAAAAATGACGGCGCGGCTTTTTCTTTGCCGGTTTCGCAAATTCCTGACACGCACGGAATTTTTGTCAGGTATAATCAGAACTGTTACCGACATCCTGGAAATGACAGCTTATGCGAGGTGCATCATGAAAAAGCAAGACTGGGTCCTGACCTTCCTGTTCGTTCTGGCCTGGGGCACGAACTTCACCGTGACCAAGATCGGCATCGGCAGCATGCCGCCGATGCTGCTCGCGTCCCTCCGCTTCCTGGTCGTCGCCTTTCAGGCTTGCCTGTTCGTGCGGCCGCCGAAGATCGCCTTCCGCCATCTGCTCGGCTACGGCCTGACCATCGGTGTCGGCCAGTTTTCCTGCCTCTACTACGCCATCTACATCGGGATGCCGGCCGGACTGACTTCCGTGGTCATCCAGTCGTCCTCATTCATCACCATTCTCCTGGCCACTCAGGTTTTCCACGAGCGCCTGAAGCGGCACCAGATCATCGGCCTCATCGTAGCCGTGACAGGCCTGGTCCTGATCGGCCTGACCGCCCATAACGCGGGCGGCGCGGCGATCCCGCTCGCCGGCCTGCTGCTCACCGTGCTGGCTGCCTTCTTCTGGAGCCTCTCCTCGATCATCATCAAGAAGGCGGCCATGGCCGCCGAGACGGCGGGCACGCCGCTCAACATGTTCGGCGTGGTCGCCTGGTCCGCCTGGATCCCGCCCCTGCCCATGCTGCTGCTCAGCTTCACCATGGATCCGCCGCAGGTCGTCTGGCGGGCATTTCTTGGTCTTGGCTTCGCCTCGGTGCTCGCGATCCTTTACCTGTCGTGGTGCTCGACGCTGTTCGGCGCCGGGGTCTGGAACTACCTCCTGGCCAAGTACGACACCGGTCGGGTGGCTCCGCTTTCCCTGCTTGTCCCGGTCGTCGGGCTCCTGGTGGCCAGGATTGCCCTCGATGAATGCCTCAGCACCCTGCAGTGGGCCGGAAGCGCTGTCATCATCGTCGGGCTGCTGATCTTCAACCTCGGCTTCGATCCGGTCCGCCGGCTGTTCACCGCCAGCCGGCCGGCCGGCACCTGAACCGGCCGGCTGCCGCAGGAAATGACCCGAATCATACGATCGGGCGCGCAAGGACAGCACCGGGACTGAATCCCGGCGCTGTCCTTCTTGGTTTTTCCGGTTCCCGGCCCGGCCTGGCCGGACAATCCGGACGCGTGAAAGCTGAAACAGCTCTCACCGCATATTGTCAAGATGCACAATAATGTAACAAAATGTAAATGTGATTTCGGCATTGTGTCTTGTAATTGAGCCAAGGATTCTGGTATGATGACGAATGTTGGCACATTTTCTTGAATTCCGGGTGGAATCTCGCAACCCCGCCTTTACCCGGATATCATCCCCATTTCATCCGCTTCACTTCAACGCACATTTTTCACGAGATAGCCGTCATGTTTCACGAAACGATGGCTGAAGCCGTCGTCCGTGAACCCGGAACCATCCCCTGGCCCTTACCATCCACCGCACAATAGCAACAGGAGGAACCCCGCTCATGAGAAAGGCACTCGCAATCATCCTGGCCCTGTCGCTGATCATCGCCCTCGCCGCATGCGGCACGGCCGCCACGACCACCGCCGCCACCACGAAGGCCGCCGGCACCACCGCCGCCGGCAGCGCCGCAGCAACCACCGCTGCCGCCAGCGGCGCCAAGATCAAGCTCGGCCACTACGGCCCGCTCACCGGCAATAACGCGACCACCGCCGCTGCCGGTCTCGATGCCCTCAAGCTCGCCATCAAGCAGAAGAACGCCGCCGGCGGCCTGCTCGGCCAGCAGATCGAGCTGTTCTACTACGATGATGCCGGCACGACCGAAGGCGCCGTCAAGGCCGTCACCCGCCTGATCGACATCGACAAGGTCAATATGCTCCTCGGCTCGCAGCTGTCCGGCAACCTCCAGGCCACCGGCGCTCAGGTTGAAGAAGCGAAGATCCCCGAAGTCGGCACCGGCGTCAGCCCGGTCTGGCTGAACAATGGCTGGAAGTACCTCTTCCGCGCCCTCGCCGACAACACCGGCGGCATCAAGCCCCTCGTCGACGCGATGACCCAGCTCGGCACCAACAAGCTCGCCACCCTCGTCTACCAGGATGAAGGCTCCATCTCCGCCGCCAAGCAGATCGTCGCCGAGGCCAAGGCCCGCGGCACCATCACGATCACGACCGAAGAAGTCTGCCAGCCCAATGACACTGACTGGACCGGCCAGCTTTCGAAGATCGTCAACAGCAAGCCAAACGGCATCCTGCTCTCCACCACCGGCGACCAGACCGCCCAGATCATGAAGCAGCTGCGCAACCTTGGCTACAAGGGCTACGTCTACGGCAACGAGACGATGTCCCTGCCGCAGATCCGCCAGGTCAGCGGCGCCAGCGCCAACGGCATCGTCTTCTTCGCCCCGCACGTTGTTGCCGACAAGGTCGAGGAGGCCAACTCCGATCTCGAAAAGGCCTTCCTGGACGCCTATGTCAAGGAATACGGCAAGATGCCGGTTTCCGACGTCGCCTACCGTGTCTATGACGGCGCCCAGATCCTCTTCAAGGGCGTCGAGGATGCCAAGACCGTCGAAGGCCCGAAGGTCCGCGATGCGATCGCCAAGATCAGCGGCCTGAAGCTGATGGCCGGCACCG